>NZ_SOGD01000030.1:0-53155 GCF_004402345.1 Cryobacterium sp. TMT2-15-1
CTCAGCGGCCCGGCATCCGGTCGGCCAGGCCGGCCCGGGCCGCCCGGGCGTGGGCGGCCGGGAGGGCGGCGAGCAGAGCGTCGACGTCGGCCTCGGTGTTGGTGCGGCCGAGGGTGATCCGCAGGGCGCCGCGCGCCTCCACTTCGCTGCGGCCCATGGCGCGCAGCACGTGGGAGGGCTCGGGCACGCCCGCCTGGCAGGCGGACCCCGTGGACACCGAGATGCCCGCCACGTCGAGCAGGAACAGGAGCGAGTCACCCTCGCAGCCCGGGAAGCTGAAATGCGCGGTGCCCGGCAGATGGTTTTGCGGGTCCGGGTCGCCGTTCACCACAGCGGAGGGCACGGCCGCGGAGACGCCGACGACGAGGCGCTCGCGCAGCGCGGAGATCCGCGCGTTCTCGGCCTGAAGGTCGTGCAGGGCGTTGGCCGCGACCGCGAACGCCACGGCCGCCGCGACGTCCTGAGTGCCGCTGCGTACCTGACGCTGCTGCCCGCCGCCGTGCAGCAGCGGCTCGACCGTGGCCCGGCGCGCGAGGGCGAGCGCCCCGATCCCGACCGGGCCGCCGATCTTGTGCGCCGAGACGCTGAGCGCGGCCACGCCGGCCTGGCTGAGGGCGTGGAAATCGATCGGAACGTGACCGTACGCCGCCACCGCGTCGACGTGCACCGGGATGCCGTACGCCGCGGCGAGCGCGGCCACCTCGGCGACCGGTTGCAGGGTCCCGACCTCGTTGTTGGCGCTGAGACAGGTGACCAGGGCGATGTCGTCGGGGTTCGCGGCGATGGATTGGGCAACCGCTGACAGGTCGATCCGGCCGAGGGCGTCCAGCGGCAGCCACTCGACCACGGCCCCCTCGTGGCGTTCGAGCCACTCGACCGTGTCCATGGTGGCGTGGTGCTCGCCGCCGGGAACGAGGATGCGGGTGCGCGGCTGCCTGGCCCAGAACAGCCCCTTGATGCCGAGGTTGATCGCCTCGGTGCCGCCGCCGGTGAAGACTACCTCGATCGGGTCGCAGCCGAGGCTGGCGGCGACCTGCTCGCGGGCCTCCTCGAGCATCCGTTTCGCGTTCTGACCCTGACTGTGAACGGATGCAGGATTGCCCACCACCCCCATCGCCCGCACGTAGGCGTCAATGGCTTCGGGCAGCATGGGGGTGGTTGCCGCATGGTCCAGATAGATCGCCATCTCACTCCTTTCGCGCTCGCTCGAGTTTCGCCGGGTCCCACCGGCGGTTCTCCGGGTGGTAATACACGGCTTCTGCACTCATTACTCTAGAACGCATGACCCCGCCTGATCCCCTGCACAGCCTCGGCGTGCGAGTCACGACCCACGGCGGCGAACTCCGCGTGTGGTCGGAGACCGCTGACGCCATCGACCTGTGCATCTTCGACGCCACCGACCCCCATTGGATCATCAAGACCGTGCCCATGGTCAAGGATGAGCACGGCGTCTGGTCCGGACACTCTCGAACCCTCTCCCCCGGACGCCGCTACGGCATCCGCGTCTCTGGTCCCGCCGCCCCCCGCAACTCCTTCCACCCCGAGAAGACACTGGTCGAACCCTATTCCCGGGGACTCGTGCGGGTCGGTCCCGACCAGTGGCAGTCTTCCGTAGTCGATGGCGATTTCGACTGGGCCGGTTCGGTCAAACCGAGGATCGCTCTGGACCACACCGTGGTCTACGAGGCCCACGTTCGCGGCCTCACCAACCTCAGCCCTTCGGTGCCGGCGAACCTCCGCGGCACCTATGCGGGCCTTGCCCACGAGTCGACCATCGGCTACCTGAAGAACCTCGGCGTGACCAGCGTCGAACTGCTGCCGGTGCAGGCATTCGTGTCCGAGCAGCGCCTGCTCAAGCAGGGTCTGAGCAATTATTGGGGTTACAACACCTTCAACTTCTTTTCACCGCACGCCGACTACGCCACCCAGAAGTCCCAGGCCGCCGGTCCCGAAGCGGTGCTCCGGGAATTCAAGGGCATGGTCAAGCTCCTGCACGAGGCCGGCCTCGAGGTCATCCTGGACGTGGTCTACAACCACACCGCCGAGGAGGGCCCGAACGGCCCCGTCAGCAGCCTCCGCGGCATCGACAACGCCGCCTACTACCGGCAGAACAGCGCCGGCGGATACATCGACGTCACGGGTTGCGGCAACACCCTGAACGTCTCCCACGACGTTCCCCGCCGGCTCGTGCTCGACTCTCTGCGCTACTGGGCGAACGAGGTGCAGATCGACGGTTTCCGCTTCGACCTGTCGGCCACGCTCGCCCGGGACGAGAACGTCGACTTTCAGGCGGACAGCCCGCTGCTCGCCTCGATCACGGCCGACCCGGAACTCTCGACGGTCAAGCTGATCGCCGAGCCTTGGGACATCGGGATGGGCGGCTGGCAGACCGGCAATTTCCCGGACGGCTGGACCGAGTGGAACGACCGCTACCGCGACCGCATGCGTTCGTTCTGGCTGACCGACCTGGCGGCCGCCCGCGACGGGCACGCCGGGAGCGGGATCGGGCGCTTCGCGACCCGCCTGGCAGGTTCCGCGAACACATTCTCCCGGGAGCGCGGCCCGCTCGCCTCGCTCAACTTCATCACGGCCCACGACGGTTTCACGATGGCCGACCTGACCTCGTACAACGTCAAGCACAACGTCGGCAACGGGGAGTCGAACCGCGACGGCACCGACTCCAACAACTCGTTCAACCACGGCGCGGAGGGCCCGACCCGAGACCGGGACATCCTGACCGCCCGGCGCAAGGCCATGCGCAACCTGCTCGCGACCCTGCTGCTGTCGGCCGGTGTGCCGATGATCACCGCGGGCGACGAATTCGGTCGCAGCCAGCGCGGCAACAACAACGCCTACTGCCACGACAGTGAGCTCACCTGGTTGAACTGGGACCTCGACGACTGGCAGGAGGACCTGCACCGGGTAACCCGGCGCCTGCTCCAGCTGCGCCGCGAGAACCCGGCGCTGCGCCCGGTGCGGTTCGGACGCCCCGGCGAGACGACCCTCAGCGCCAGCGAAATGGACTGGTACAACGCGGAGGGCCGGTCCATGTCCGAGGACGACTGGCACTCGTCTGATGAGCGCACTCTGCAGTACCTGGCGGCGAGCACCCCGGAGCACGAGGATTTCAACCGAATCCTGCTGATCGTGCAGGGTCGTGAGGAAGAGGTGACGGTGACGCTGCCCCTGCACGCGGGCGTCACCTCGTACTCGCTGCTCTGGGATTCCAGCCACGACGACCTGAGCGACGCCGTCATCGAGCACGCCCCCGGCGACCAGTTCCTCGTTCCGGCCGCCTCGATGCAGCTGCTCCGGGCGCACTGAGCGTGGGCGCACGAAGCGTGGGCAACCGGACCGGGGGCCGCTGACCGTGGCCAAACGGGTGGAGGGAAGCGCCGGAACTCCGGCGACGGTGGCGCTCGTGCGCGCCGGCATACCGTTCACCCCGCACGTCTACCCGCACGAGGCGTCGTCGACGAGTTTCGGCCTGGAAGCGGCGGAGAAACTCGACGTCGCCGCCGGCCGGGTGTTCAAAACCCTGCTGACGGATGTCGACGGCCGGTTGGTCGTCGGCGTCGTGCCGGTCACCGGCCAGCTCGACCTCAAGGCCCTGGCCACCGCCGTGGGTGCAAAGAAAGCCGTGATGGCAGACCCGTCGCTCGCCGAGCGCAAGACCGGCTACGTGGTGGGCGGCATCAGCCCGATCGGTCAGAAGAGCCGGCTCACGACCGTGGTCGACGAGAGCGCCCTGACGTTCGACACCGTCTTCGTCTCCGGCGGGCGCCGCGGCTTCGACATCGAGCTGACACCGGCCGATCTGGCCCGGGCAGCCTCCGCGGTCTTCGCGGCGATCGCACGCCCGTAACCGCACGAAAAAACACCCCCGTCGGAGCGAAGGTGCTTTTTCGTGAGGCCGGTCAGCGCTAGCCGGCGACGGCGATCAGACCCATCTCGGCGGGGCTCACCAGGAGCTCGTTGCGCGGCACGACCCGCACCGTGTAGCCGAATGCGCCGCCACGGTCGAGTTCTATCGTGCCGGTGAAGAGCGTCGGCGAGCTGGCATCCGTCGCACCGGTCCCGAACGGTTCCGTATTGAGCGGCAGGGTACTGACGTCACTCAGGTCGTCATTGGCGAGGCTCTTGCCGTAGACGACCTCGACGGTGACGTCCTCGGGCGCAAGACCGTTCAGCTGCACGTGTGCGCGGAGGTGCAGTTCGTCGCCGACCTGCGGCACCGAGGCGACGCCGCCGGATTCGACGTGGGTCACGGCGACGCCGGGCCAGGCCGAGACGATCCGCCCCTTCCAGGCGGCCAATTCCCGGGCGGCCCGGTAGTTGTTCTCGGACAGGCGGGCCTCGGCCGTGCCGGCAGGCCGGTACAGCTCCTGGACGTACTGGCGCACCATCCGACCGGCGTTGAGTTCCGGTGAGAGCTTCGCGAGCGTCTGCCGAATCGAGGAGACCCAGCGTTCGGGCACTCCGTCGGCGTTGCGGTCGTAGAACTTCGGTGCGACCTGGTGCTCGATCAGCTCGTACAGCGCGTCCGCCTCGAGCCGGTCACGTTCGGCCGCGTCACCGGCGGCGTCTGCGGTGGGGATCGCCCAACCGTTGTTGCCGTCGTAGTATTCCGGCCACCAGCCGTCGAGGATCGACAGGTTGAGGGCGCCGTTCAGGGCCGCCTTCATGCCGGACGTGCCGCACGCCTCGAGCGGGCGCAGCGGATTGTTGAGCCAGACATCCGTGCCTGGGTACATCAGCTGGGCCATACCGATGTTGTAGTCGGGCAGGAACGCGATCTTGGTGCGCAGCGCCGGGTCGGCCGCGAACTGCACGATCCTCTGGATCAGGCGCTTGCCCTCCTCGTCGGCCGGATGCGATTTGCCCGCGATTACGATTTGGATCGGGTGTTCGGAGTGCAGCAGCAGCGCGCGCAACCGCTCGGGGTCGTGCAGCATCAGGGTCAGACGCTTGTAGGTCGGCACGCGGCGGGCGAACCCGATCGTGAGAACGTTCGGGTCGAAGACCCGCCCGATCCAGGACGGCACGATGCCGCCCGGGTTCTGCCCCTCCCAGGCCGCGGCGATCCGTCGGCGGGCGTCCTCGACGAACTGCAGGCGCATCTGGCCGCGCACCTGCCACAGATCCGTGTCGGACACGGCGGGCGACGCCCAATCGGCGGCGGACGTGTCGCTGGTGCCCAGTCGGCTCTGCGCGAGCGCGAGAAGGGCCGGGTCGGTCCAGGTGGGGGCGTGCACACCGTTCGTGATCGAGGCGATCGGCACGTCGTCGGCGTCGAAACCGGGCCATAGACCCTTGAACATCACCCTGCTGACCTCGCCGTGCAGCTTCGAGACGCCGTTGGCGCGCTGCCCCAGTCGCAGGCCCATCAGGGCCATGTTGAAGACGTCCGGGTTGCCATCCTCGAAGTTCTCCGCGCCGAGGGCGAGGAGGTCGTCGACGGCGACGCCCGGAAGCAGGTCGGTCTCGAAGTAGCGCCGCACCAGGCTGCGCTCGAACCGGTCAATGCCGGCGGCGACCGGCGTGTGGGTCGTGAACACCGTTCCGGCCCGGGCTACCTGCAGCGCCTCCGAGAAACTGAGCCCCTCGCCGATCAGGCTGGAGATGCGTTCGAGGCCGAGGAAACCGGCGTGACCCTCGTTGGTGTGGAACACCTCAGGGTCGGCCTGGCCGTTGAGGCTGCTCCACTTCTTCACGGCGCGCGCGCCGCCGATGCCGAGCAGCAGCTCCTGCAGCAGACGGTGTTCGCCGCCGCCGCCGTACAGGCGGTCGGTGACCAGTCGCAGGTCGTCGGTGTTCTCGGGGATGTCGGTGTCGAGCATCAAGAGCCGGATGCGGCCGACCATCGCCTGCCAGACCCGCGCGTGCAGGGTTCGGTCGTCGGGAAGTGCGAGGGAGACCTGCACGGGCGAGCCGTCGGCCCGGCGCAGCACCGACAGCGGCAGGCCGTCGGGGTCGAGCAGCGGGTAGCTCTCCAGCTGCCAGCCGTCGGGTGAGATGGCCTGGCTGAAGTACCCGGCACGGTAGAAGAGGCCAACACCGACCAGCGGCACGCCAAGGTCCGAGGCGCTCTTCAGGTGGTCGCCGGCGAGGATGCCGAGGCCGCCCGAGTACTGCGGCAACGCGGCGGCGATGCCGAACTCCGGGGAGAAATAGGCGATCGATGCCGGCTTGTCGCCCTCGAGCCCCTGGTACCAGCGGGGCTTCTCGAGGTAGTCGCGCAGCTCGTCGCGGGTGGCGTTCGCCCACGCCACGTAGTCGTTGTCCTGGGCGAGCGCTTCGAGGCGGGCCGTGTCGACGGCCCCCAGCAACGCGACCGGGTCGGTACCGCTCTCACGCCACAATTCGGGGGCGATGTGCTCGAACAACTGGCGGGTCGGCTCATGCCAGGACCAGCGCAGGTTGCCGGCAAGCTCGTCGAGCGCGGCGAGCGACTCGGGCAGCACGGTTCGGACGGTAAATTTGCGGATCGCTTTCACATCCTCAGCCTAGGTGCGTGACGTGTCCGGCGGGTGAATAGAGGCAGCAATACACCCCCGATCCGCGCTACGGTCAGTAGGTGGCTAAGACAGTAAAACGCACAGGCGCGGCTCCTGAAACCCTCGGCGCGGTTCAGGAAGTCCAGACGACAGTCCCGGCAGAACCTCGGATCGGCCGTATCCCGATCCTCGATCTGTCCCCTCAATTAAACGACGACCTTTGGCCCGCGAAGGCGTTCGTGGGCGAAGCGGTTCCGTTCGCCGCGACCGCGTTCAGGGAGGGGCACGACCTCATCGGCGTCATGCTGCTGCTGACCGCTCCCGATGGAACCGAGTCGCAGCATCCGATGTCCCTGAACTCCCCCGGAACCGACCGCTGGGAGAGCCTCGTCACCCTCGGAACCCAGGGCCGCTGGACCTACCGCGTGCGCGCCTACGCCGACGACTGGGCCACCTGGCGGCACAACGCCTCGCTGAAGATCCCCGCCGAGGTCGATGTGGAACTCATGTTCCTGATCGGCTCTGAGCTGCTCATCCGTGAGAGCGCCGTCAAGACCCGCCCTCTGAACGAGCGGCGCACGTTCACCGCGGCCGCGAAGTCCCTCGTCGACCCGGCCAAGTCCGTCGCCGCCCGCTTCGAAGTGCTCAGCAGCCCGAAGCTGGCTGCCGCGGCCGCCGTGCGCCCGATGGCCGGGCTCGAATCGGTCTCGGAATCCCGGACCGTGCTGGTCGAACGCACCCGGGCCGGCGTCGGCTCCTGGTACGAGTTCTTCCCTCGGTCGGAGGGCGCCGTGAAGCGCGCCGACGGCTCCTGGCAGAGCGGCACCTTCCGCACCGCGGCCAACCGGCTTCCGGCCGTCGCCGCGATGGGATTCAACGTGCTCTACCTGCCGCCGATCCACCCGATCGGCCTGGCTTTCCGCAAGGGACCCAACAACACGCTCGACGCCGGACCGAACGACCCCGGCTCGCCCTGGGCGATCGGGTCGGCGCACGGCGGCCACGACGCCATCCACCCGGACCTCGGCACCGTCGCCGACTTCCAGTTCTTTCTTGCGGTTGCTCGCGAGAACGGCCTCGAGGTCGCGCTCGACCTGGCCCTGCAGGCGTCGCCCGACCACCCCTGGGTCACCGAGCACCCGGAGTGGTTCACCACGCTTCCCGACGAGTCCATCGCCTACGCCGAGAACCCGCCGAAGAAGTATCAGGACATCTACCCGGTCAACTTCGACAATGACCCTCTGGGTATCCGCGCTGAGGTGCTGCGGATCGTGCGGTACTGGATCGGAGTGGGCGTCAATATTTTCCGGGTCGACAACCCGCACACGAAGCCGCTCGATTTCTGGGAGTGGCTGATTTTTGAGATCAACGCCGAATTCCCGGATGTCTTCTTCCTCGCCGAGGCCTTCACCCGGCCTGCCCTGCTGCAGGGTCTGGGCAAGGTGGGGTTCCAGCAGTCGTACACCTACTTCACCTGGCGCAACACGAAGCAGGAACTCGCGGAATTCTTCGATGGCCTTGCCCACAAGACCGCCGACTTCCTGCGGCCGAACCTGTTCGTGAACACGCCCGACATCCTCTCCGAGTATCTGCAGTTCGGCGGTCCGGCGGCGTTTAAGATCCGGGCGGCCCTCGCGGCCACCGCGGCGCCGACCTGGGGCGTGTACACGGGCTTCGACCTGTTTGAGTGCGTGGCCCGGCCCGGCGCCGAGGAGAACATCGACAACGAGAAGTACCAGTACCGGCCGCGTGACTTCGCGGGCGCCGAAGCGGCCGGCGCGTCCCTGGCGCCCTACCTCACCCTTCTCAACCGGATCCGCGCCGAGCACCCGGCCCTCGGGCAGCTGCGCAACCTCGATCTCCACGAGAGCGAAGACGAGGGGATCCTTGTCTACAGCAAATTCCTCGACGCGCCGTTCACGGGCAGCGGGCACTCGGATGCGTTGATCATCGTCGCCAACGTCGACCCCCACTCCGTGCGCCAAACCGTCGTGCACCTCGACGTCGCCCGGTTCGGTCTGCCGTACGGCTCCGTGTTCGAGGTCGAGGACCTGATCACCGGCGCCATCTGGACCTGGTCGGCCGACAACTTCGTGCGCCTCGACGCATTCACCGAACCGGTGCACATCCTGCACGTGAAAGGACCAGCTCAATGAAGCACGCACAGGGAGGTCCGGCGGCCAAAAAGGCCGAAGACACGAAGACCGCAGACACGAAGACCGCAGACGCGAAGACCGCAGCCAAGAAGACCACTGACCAGAAGTTCCTGGACGAGTCGGTTGCCGCCCAGCCGCAGGGAGCCGTGAAGGCGAGCGTGCCGAAGCCTGCCGGAGCGCTGCACTCCGCCGGGCCGTTCGAGCTGCCGGTCATCGCCGACCACGTCCTCCAGGCCGTCTCCACGGGCAGCTACTACAACCCGCACGAGGTCCTCGGCCAGCACCTGATCGAGCAGGCCGGTATCGCGGACCCGCTCACCGTCATCCGTGCCCTCCGCCCGCTCGCGACCGAGGTCTTCGCCGTGCTGCCCACGGGCGCGCATGTGGAGCTGGCGCACCTGGGCCACGGTATCTGGCAGGGCGTGAGCACTCTCGGCCTTCAGGACTACCTGCTGGAGGCCCGCTACAGCGACGCCCCCACCTGGATCGTCGACGACCCCTATCGCTACCTGCCCACCCTCGGCGAGCTCGATCTGCACCTTCTCGGCGAGGGTCGCCACGAACGCCTGTGGGATGTTCTCGGCGCCCACTACCGGCCGAACGCGGGCCCGCTGGGCACCACGTCTGGAACATCCTTCGCCGTGTGGGCCCCGCATGCCCGGGCCGTCCGCGTGATCGGCGACTTCAACGCCTGGACCGGCACGCTGCACGCCATGCGCAACATGGGCAGCACCGGGGTCTGGGAGTTGTTCGTGCCTGGGCTGACCGCCGGCTCCAACTACAAGTTCGAGCTGCTGACCCGCTCGGGCGACTGGGTGCGCAAGGCCGACCCGATGGCCCGCTACACCGAGATCCCGCCCAAGACGGCCTCCATCATCGGTGAGACCAGCTACGAGTGGGCGGATGCCGGCTGGCTCACCGACCGTTCGGCCACCGACCCCCACAACCGGGCCATGAGCATCTACGAGATGCACGTCGGGTCGTGGCGTCCGGGGCTGAGCTACCGCGACCTCGCCGACCAGCTGATCGACTATCTGAACGAACTGGCGTTCACGCACGTGGAGTTCATGCCACTCACCGAGCATCCGTTCGGCGGCTCGTGGGGCTACCAGGTCAGCGGCTACTACGCGCCGACGAGCCGGTTCGGCCACCCCGACGACCTGCGCTACCTGATCGACCGGCTGCACCGGGCCGGCATCGGCGTCTTGATGGACTGGGTGCCCGGGCACTTCCCGAAAGACGACTTTGCGCTGGCCCGCTTCGACGGCGAAGCGCTGTACGAGCACCCCGACCCCCGCCGCGGCGAGCAGATGGACTGGGGCACCTACGTCTTCGACTTCGGCCAGAAACAGGTTCGCAACTTTCTGGTCGCGAACGCCCTCTACTGGCTCGAGGAGTTCCACATCGACGGGCTGCGGGTCGACGCCGTGGCCTCGATGCTCTACCTGGACTACTCCCGCGAGGACGGCCAGTGGGAGCCGAATATCCACGGCGGCAACGAGAACCTCGAGGCGATCAGCCTGTTGCAGGAGATCACGGCCACCGCCTACAAGCGGAATCCCGGCACGGTCATGATCGCCGAGGAGTCCACCAACTGGGGTGGGGTCACGGCGCAGACCAGTGCCGGTGGTCTCGGGTTCGGTTTCAAATGGAACATGGGCTGGATGCACGACACGCTGGAGTACATGCAGATCGACCCGATGTATCGGGCGCACCACCACAACCAGATCACGTTCTCATTCGTCTACGCGTTCAGCGAGAATTTCCTGTTGCCGATCAGCCACGACGAGGTCGTGCACGGCAAGGGCTCGCTGGTCGCGAAGATGCCCGGTGACTCCTGGCAGCAGCTCGCCAACGTGCGTGCCTATCTCGCCTTCATGTGGGCGCACCCCGGCAAGCAACTTCTGTTCATGGGTCAGGAATTCGGGCAGCGCTCCGAGTGGAGCGAGGAGCGCGGCCTGGACTGGTGGACCCTCGACCAGCCGGCTCACCGCGGCCTGTTCACGCTTGTCGGCCAGCTGAACCGGGTGTACCGGTCGAACCCGAGCCTTTGGGCCCAGGACAACGACCCGAGCGGCTTCGAGCTGCTCGAGGGCGGCGCGGCCGCCCAGAACGTGGTTTCGTTCCTGCGCTGGGACGCCGACGGCAACCCCATTGCCTGCCTGTTCAACTTCTCTGGGGCACCGCACAACGGTTACCAGGTCGGCCTGCCGTTCGCCGGGGTGTGGGAGGAGATTCTGAACACGGATGCCGCGGACTTCGGCGGCTCCGGGGTCGGAAACCTGGGTGCCGTGACCGCGCTCGCCGTGCCGTGGGCCGGACGCCCGGCATCCGCCGTGGTGACCCTGCCCCCGCTGGCCGGTCTCTGGCTGCGCCTACACCGCTGACCCGCTTCGCCCCAGTGCGCGAGAGCGCGCAAATGGCCCCGTCGGAAACGCCGACGGGGCCATTTTTTGCCGCTGCAGAGCGTGGGACTGAGCGACCCCATCCCGAACGAGTTCGATGCCGTCTAGTACAGCAGCGCGGTCAGGCGGGAGCGGGTGGGCGGCACCCGCGGGTCGTCCTGGCCGATGACCTCGAACAATTCCAGGATACGCTCGCGGATCAGGTTGCGGCCGGCCGGCTCCTGCGCGGGGAAGAGGGCGAGCAGCCGATCGAAGGCATCCTCGATGTGACCGCCGGAAAGGTCGAGGTCGGCGACCGCGAGCTGCGTCTGAAGGTCGTGGGGCGCGGCCGCCGCGGCGGAGCGGATATCGGCCATGGTCTTGCCGTGCAACCGGGCCAGGAGGCTCACCTGGGCCAGGCCGGCGACGGCCATCTGGTCCCGGGGGTCCCGCGCCAGCGCCGTCTTGTAGAGGGCGATCGCCGCGTCATAGTCTCCGCGCTCGATGGCGTCGTAGGCCTCCTGGTGCAGCGGCGGCAGCTCGGGTTCTTCGGCGGCCGGCGCCTCCGCTTCGGCGTCGCCGGCGGCCTCCGGGGCGGCGGCCATGGCGGTGACGCCGTGCTGCGCCGCGAGCTCGAAGACCCGGTGCAGAACCTCGCGCACCTGGCCCTCAGGCAGTGCGCCACTGAACAGCTGCACCGGCTGACCGCCGATCACGGCGGCCACGGTCGGGATCGATTGCGCCTGGAAGGCCTGGGTGAGCTGCGGGTTCGAGTCCACGTCGACCTTGGCCAGCACGAACTGGCCGGCGTATTCCAGGACGAGCTTTTCCAGGATCGGCGTGAGCTGCTTGCACGGCTCACACCATTCGGCCCAGAGGTCCACGATGACCGGAACGCTCATCGAGAGTTCCAGTATCTCGCCGAAATTCGCATCCGTGCCCTCGAGCACGAGACTGGGTACGGCGACCGGACCCACCGCGGGTGTACCGGGCGCGCCCGGCGCCCCTGGCCCCACCGGCGCCGGCGGTGCGCCCGCGGCCGGCGCCGCCGGACGGTTCACCAGCGTAGACAGGTCTACGGCTCCACGCAGGTTCATGCCGGACAGGGACGGGGGGACAACACTCATGGAAGCTCCGTTGATGAGATCAGACCCTGGGAAAAACCAAGGAGGACGATTTTTTCGTTCGAACCGGCGGCCGGAACATGGAACAGGAGTTGGTCGCCGTAGGTGCTGGTGATGCCCTTGGCCGTGGCGGTAATGCCGGAGAGGGCCTTGCTGGCACCCTCGGGGCTCACGGTCGCGCCGGCATCCACCGGTTTCACCGTCTCGGTCTCGGTCAGGCTCACGGCGACGATACTGCCGGAGTCGTTGGTCGCCAATGCCACGGTGCGCCCGGTGCCGGCGGCCGCACCGAATTCGATCGACGCCGTCGAGGGCAGGCCGGCCTGGCGTGAGGTCTTCAGTTCGGTGACCTGGGTGCGGAAGCTGTCGCCCTCCGCCTCGAACAGGGCGTAGGAGGGGCTGGCCTCCCCCAGCTGGAGCACGTCGGCGTAGGCCGCGGCGACCTGGTCGGGTGAGAGCAGGAGGAACGTGGAGTCGGGCGCAATGATCGGGGCGCCGATGGTCGCCGGGGCGACCTTGGGGACCGTGGCGGCCGCTTCAAGCTGAATCATGTATTCGACCAGGTAGTCGGCCCGCGGCGACTCCTGTCGCAGCACGAGGGCCGTCGGCGCGGCGGCGGTGTCAGCCTCGTCCTGGAGGACCGTCATGACGACGCGCGGCCAGGTGGAGGACTGCTGCGGCAGCGTGAGCCGGAGGGGCGACGTGGGCAGCGCCGGAAGCGCGGCGATGGCCGGGTCGGCCCCGCGGATCTTGTAGTTCGCCAGTCGCTTCTCCAATGCCGGGCCGGTGAACCGGGTGGCGAGGGTGTCGGCATTGAGGCTCGCATCGGCATCCGCGGTCACCGAGGCGATATCGGTCACGATGCGTTCGAGTTGCGGCACCGTCACGGCGGGCGGCGGCACGTCCTGGGCCGGGCCGGCGGTGTCGGTCGGAGTCGGCGTCCCACTGGCGGCAGCGTCGGGAGAGGACGTGGCCGGCCAGAAATCGGCCGAGCAACCGCTGAGCACCAAACCGCTGACCAGGATCACGGGCACGGCGACCATGGACCGGGCGATCGATTTACCGGATCGGTTGATCTGGCTCGCCTTGATGGCCTTTGGACGGGGCACGCGCGGGAGCCGGGGCATCCGTGGTCCGCGGGGCAGATTGCGGCGGGGGCCGCGGGAGCGGCGCAGGTGCAGGAGCGCCAGGAGGTAGATGATCAAGCCGATCAGGCCGACGGCAGCGCCGCCGACGATCAGCGGGCCTGCCCAGGGAGTGGAGTTGTCGGTAGGCCAGGACAGGCTGACATCTGTGGGCGCGGGGGCCGTGCCGTCGGAGGCCACGATCAGGGAGATGCCGTCGGGAACCTTGAGGGTGGTGGTCAGCGCGTTCTCAGCCGTGAACTCCTGCAGCCACAGGTCGGAGCCCGCCGGGTTGGCGACCGTCTCCGGCTGAGCCGCGGGGTCCGCCGGCGCCGCGGGGCCGGACTCAGACTCGGTGGCCGATTCGGCCTCCGTGGCCGGATCGATGAGCGTGCTGCTGAGGGCGACCGTGTCCTTGGCCTTGCGGATGTCGACGTACGGTTCATCTCCGAGCCACGCCTTGACGTCGTCGGTGCGCCCGTAGGCCAGGAAAACCTTTTCGGAACCACTGACGGTGATCGTCTGGCTTCCCGGCACCGCATTGAGCGCACTGGACTCGACCACCGCGAAGCGGGCGTCCTCCACGGATGCGCTCAGGCTCACCGAGGCCGGATCGAGAAAAATGGTCCGCTGGGCGATGCCGAGCACAATCATCGCCGCAGCAAGGACGAATGCCACTATGGCAAGAACAAAACGCACGTCAACCCTCCTGTGTCGCCGGCCGCTCATCGCGCACACGGGCACGTTGGACCCGGATGCGGGCCCGATCAGCAACAGACAGGACGTCTTACGATACTGGTTGCCCCTGAGAGGCACCTAATAGTCCCTCGGGTTGGGACGCGCCAGTGCGGTCTGAACAGACTAAAATCGTGGAGGCTCCCTCTGTCAGTCCGTAAACGGGGGTCAGAGCCCCATTTTGAGGAGACAGCGTGGCGAACGACGAAGCAGACTTCACCCAGGTATTCCGCGGCTACGACCGCGACGAAGTCGACAAGACCATCCAGGGACTGCGCCGCGACCTGATTCAGGCGAATACCCAGGGCACCGAGGCGAAGAAGGAAATCAAACGCCTCACCACCCAGATCGACGATCTGAACGCGGAAATCGAAGAGGTCGGCAGCCCCACGTTCTCCGGCCTCGGCACCAAGCTCGAGAACACCCTGCGCGTGGCGGAAGAGCAGTCGACGAGGGTGATCGCCCAGGCGGACATCGACGCCGAACGGCTGCGCGCCTCCGCAGCGAGCGAAGTGCAGACCCTGCTCCGCGAGGGCAAGGAGCACGCCGAACGGGCTCTGTCGGATGCCGCGGTCAAGGCCGGCCGCATCCTCAATGATGCCGTCGCTGAAGCCGACGACTTACTCGCCCGGGCCCACGAGGACTCCACCACGCTCACCCAGGACGCCGTGCACGAAGCGGCGGCCATCCGCGGAGCGGTGGCCACCGAGGCCGCCGAGCTGCGCGCAACCGTGAAGCGGGAAGTGGCCGCGATCCGCTCAGAGGCGGAGCGCGAGGCCGCCGAGGTTCGCGTGGTGGCGCAGCGGGAGGCGACCGAGGCCCGTGAGGTCGCGGCCGGGCTCACGAGCGAGACCGAGTTGACCCGCGCCGAAGTCGCCCACGAACTCGACCAGCAACGCGCCGACCTGGCCCGGGAAACCGAACAGGCTCGCATCGACCTCGCCGCCGAGACGGATCAGCACCGCATCGACCTCGTCCGGGAAACCGAACAGGCTCGCATCGACCTCGCCCACGAGACCGAACAGGCCCGCAACCTTCTCGCAATCGAAATCGAGCAGGCGAGAACCGACCTCGAACGGGAGACGCTGCAGCAGCGCGCGGATCTGTCCGTCGAAAGCGAGCAGGCCCAGACCGACCTGGCCCGCGACCTCGAACGCCAGCGCGCCGACCTCAGCCGTGAGATCGACAAGGCACGCGTCGGCCTCGCGGCCGAGATCGAGCAGGCCCACGCCGACCTTGGTCGTGACAATGAGCAGACCCGCGCCGACTTCACCGCCGAAAGCGAGCAGCTGCGCATCGACCTGGAGAACCATCTGACGGCCGCTCGCAAGCGGGGAGAGCACGAAGCCGCCAAGCTCAAGCGCGAGATCGATCAGACCAGGGCCGACCTCGACGTCGAGCTGAAGGCCCGGCGAGACGAAGCGGAGCAGGGCCAGCTGCAGCGCCACCAGGAGGCGGTGGCCCAGACGCAGAAGTTCGTCGCGGATGCCACCAAGCAGCTTGCCGAGACGAACCGGCGCACGGTCGAACTGCGCGCATTGAACGACCAGCTGGACGCCTCCGCCCGCGATGAGGTCAGGGCATCGAAGAAGGTTGCCGAGGAATCGGTGGAACGTCTGGTGCGAGACGCCGAGACGCGGGCCGCCGCGCTGGTGACCGATGCCGAACTGCGCACGCGCGTGCTCGTGGCCGACGCGGAGGAGCGCCTGTCCCAGATTAGGATTGAGCGTGACGCCGTGGCCGGCTACTTCGAGAGCCTGCGCGGTCTGCTCACGCAGGCGGAAAAGGTCGCCGCCAACGACGACGACGAGCACTGACACCAGCCGAGGGGACATCAGTGAAGATTCAGAATGCTTTTCGCGTCGGACTGATCGGCACCCTCGGCGTCGGCGTCGGCCTGCTCATCATCACGTCGGTGANGCTCATCATCACGTCGGTGATCACTCTGCAAACGATCATCACCTACATCGGTGCGGCACTGTTCCTCGCGCTCGGGCTCGACCCGGCCGTCTCCTGGCTCGAGAAGAAGAGGTTTCCCCGCTGGGCAGCCATGCTCACGGTGCTCGTCGCCGTGATCGGGGTTCTGACCGGAGTGATCTTCGCCGTCGTGCCGATCATCGTCGACCAGGTCTCCAAGCTCTCCAAGGCCATCCCGGACCTGGTCACGTCCATCAACACCTCCACCTTTCTCGCCGATGTGCAGAAGCAGTTTCCGGCTCTCCCGCTGTCGAAAATCACAGAGTCGGTCACCGATTTCGTCGGCGGCAACATCACCAACATCACGAGCACGATCATCCAGTCCGGCCTCGCCATCGTCAGCGGCCTTTTCGGCGCCCTGATCATCCTGATCCTCACGCTGTACTTCACGGCATCGCTGAACAGCATCAAGCAGGCCGTGTATCAGCTGGTACCGGCCTCGAAGCGGGCTCGGTTCGCCGATCTCAGCGAGCAGATCACGACATCCGTCGGCCGATTCGTGATCGGCCAGGGAGCCCTGGCGCTCTGCAACGGCGTGCTCAGCTTCATCTTCCTGTCGATCATCGGCGCGCCGTTCCCGGCGCTGCTCGCGCTGATCGCGTTCCTGTTCTCGCTGATCCCCCTCGTGGGCACGATCTCCGGGTCGATCATCATCGTGCTGACCTGCCTGATCCCCGGAATCGGCAGCTCGATGTTCACGGCGTTGGTCGCCGCGATCTACTACCTGATCTATATGCAGGTGGAGGCCTACCTGCTCAGCCCCAACATCATGAACCGGGCCGTGGCCGTTCCCGGCGCCGTCGTCGTGGTCGCCGCTCTCGCGGGCGGCAGTCTGCTCGGCATCCTCGGCGCGCTGATCGCCATCCCCGTCGCCGCGGCAACCATCATGATCATCAAGCAGGTCGTGATCCCCCGACAGAACGAGCTCTAGGACGGTCGGGTACTAGGCCGATGCAGTCCACTCCGTGGGCAGAGGCGCGGCGGCCGGGTTGACCACGGCGACGATCTCGTCGAGTACGCGGCGGGTGGCACTCTCCCCCACCCACAGGTGCTTCCCGCCCTCCACGGCGATGAGCCGGGTGTCCGGCACGCTCGCGAAGCGTTCCCGGGCCTCCTCGGGGCGGAGGTAGTCGTCGAACTCGGGGATGACGGCCACCAGCCTCGCGTCCCGGCCGGCCCAGGCGGCCAGCTCGGCGTCAGACGCCCGGTTCAGCGGCGGCGACAGGAGAATGGCACCCCGGACCGGGTGCTCCAGGCCGTACTTGATTGCGAGTTCCGTGCCGAACGACCAGCCGAGCAGCCAGGGATCGGGCAGCCCGCGCTCGGCGACGAACGCCATCGCGGCGGCAACGTCGAGGCGCTCATCGAGGCCGTCGCCGAAGCTGCCGCCACTCGTGCCGCGCGGCGAGGTCGTGCCGCGCGTATTGAAGCGCAACACCGCCAGGTCGGCCAGGGCCGGCAGCCGCCCGGCCGCCTTACGCAGGATGTGTGAGTCCATGAAGCCGCCGTGAGTGGGCAGCGGATGCAGCGTTACCAGCGTCGCCACCGGTGCCCGGCTCACGGGCGTGGCCAGTTCGCCGACCAGGGTCAGGCCGTCCGCGGTGTGCAGCTCGATCTGCTCGCGCACGGCCGGCAGCTCGACGCCGCCACGAATTTCCACACTCGACGTCATGGTTTCTCCCCTGGTGCCGCTTGGGCGGTTATTTGATCTTCCAGCAGTGCGAGTGCCAGTGGCGCCTCGCGGCAAGGTCGGATGCCTCACCCATGACGCCGTCGCCGCGCCAGGCGACCACGTGCGCGGTGCCGGGGGCAACCTCGCCGTGGCAGCCGGGGCAGAGGTACGATTTCACGGCTTGCGGCCCCGGTACGGGTTGCACCGTCCAGAGGCCGTCGCGGCGGGTTTCCGTGCGTCGCCAGCCGGCACGCATCCGCTCAAGGCCGTCATCATCGGCTCCCGGACCGGGCTTGCGGCCACGGGGTCGGTTGCTGCGGGCCATTGAGCCAGTCTACGTGCGACCCTGGACGAACACAGAGCGCTAGTACCAGCCGACGTCGCCGGAGTGCGCCCAGGCGCCGCAGGGGGTGCCATAGCGGCCCGAGATGTAGCCGAGGCCCCACTGGATCTGGGTCGCGGGGTTGGTCGCCCAGTCATCACCGGCGGTGGCCATCTTGGAGCCCGGCAGCGACTGCGGGATTCCGTAGGCACCGCTGGAGCTGTTCTCCGCATTGACGCGCCAGCCGGACTCCTTGTTCCAGAGCGACACGAGACAGTTGAACTGATCGTCGCCCCAGCCGCGGGCGGCCACCGCATCGGCGGCAATCGCCTGCGCGGAACCGGGGTCAGGAACGGCCGCCGATGGAGCCGAACTCGACGCGGACCGGGACGCGACGGGAGCGGCGACGGGAACGGGAACGGGCTTGGGTTTCTCGGTGACGGTGAAACTGTCACGCGTGAAGATGTTCGAGGCTGCGGCAGTGACCTGGATCTCCTGGGCTGCCTCACCGTTGAATCGGTCACCGGCAACCTGGAAGTAGGGTGAGGCCGTCGCGCCGGAATACGGGTCGACGACCGTGACGAGTACGAACGCCGCTGCGGCGGTGAAGGCGACGAGGGGGATGCGCCCTCGCGGGCGGGACCTTCTCATTCTGACCTTGACGGGCCTGACGGCGTGTTCGGACTCAATGATGTTCAGATGTCTACCCACGATTTTTCGAGCCTATCGGAAATCCGACATAACAGCCAGATAACGGTGCCGATTGACCTCGACACGGCGCGCGACGCACCTCAACGGACGGCCAGGATCACGTCGACGACGCTGTCCAGCACAACGTCGACCTGGGCTTCCCGGTAACCGCCGTGCTGGGGCCGGAAGACGGCACAGCGCACATCTTGCACCGTTATGGGGAGCCCGTCTTCGAAGTACCGGACGAGCTTGTGGGAGAGCCGGTCGACATCCGCCCGGCTGTAGCCGACGCTGAGGACGCTCACCCGGTGGAAGCGGTGTCCGTCCTTCCGGCTGAGCCGGTTCACGAGCACCTGAGCGAGGTCATGCACCTCGGCCAGCCACGCCTCGGTGCCCTGCGCCTGCGCCGCACGGTCCCGGTCGCGGGTCGCGAAAGCGTCTTCGAGACGCTCGAGGGCCGCATCCACGTGCGCAGGCGAATATCCGCCCTTGTGCATGCTGAACGCGGTGTGACGGATGTCCTCGGCGGTCAACCCGACGCTGTCGTCGGTGGCGTCATACGCTTTTCGGGCGACGGCGAGGAACTCCTCCACCTGCGGAGCGCTGTAGCCGAGCGTCTTCTTGCCGGTCCGAGGGAAGGTGGAGGTCACTGGGACATTCTGCCTCACTGCCGCGCGCCTGACTAAACCGAGGCCGCTAAGCGAAGATCAGGTAGAGGGCGTACGCGGCTGCGGCCGACGGCAGGATCGAATCCAACCGGTCGAGGAGACCGCCGTGACCAGGCAGCCAGGAACTCATATCCTTGATGCCGAGGTCACGCTTGATCAGGGATTCGGCCAGGTCGCCGAAAGTCGCGCTGAACAAGATGACCACCCCGAAGACGAGGCCGAACCACCAGGGCTGGTCGAGCATGAACACGGCGAGCAACACGCCGATCCCGAGACAGGCGACGCCGGCGCCGGCGAACCCTTCCCAGGTCTTCTTCGGGCTGATCGAGGGGACCATGCGGTGCTTGCCGAAGCTGAGGCCGGCGGCGTACGCCGCGGTGTCGGCGGAGATGACCAGCAGCAGGAAGGCGAGGGTCCACCACTGGCCGTCGGGTTGGGCGACCAGGAGCACAGAAAAGCTGCCGAGGAAGACGACGTAGGCCTGGATCAGGAAGCCACCACCGATGTCGCCGAGCACCTCCCGGGCGGGAGCGCGGTGGGCGCGCCGGACGAGAAAAGCCAGCCGCCACAGGGCGATCAATCCAATGCCGGCGAGCGTGGCCAGCCACTGGCCGGCCGCGCCGAGGTAGAACGCGGCAGGCACGACGCCCACGGATGCCAGGACAACCGGCACGCGCGGCACGTTGCGTCCGGCGAGACGGAGCGCCTGAGCAAGTTCAAAGGCCGTGAAACCCACGAACGCGATCGCGCAGACCATGAACAGGTCTTTGATGAAGATGAGGCTGAACAGCATGAACAAACCAAGCGCGAGCCCGATCAGGGTTGCCAGGATCAGGTTACGCCCGGTGCGCGCCTGGATGCGTTCCTGAGTCGCATCCAGTTGCGCCCGGGTCGCCAGCATCTGACGTTCGAGATCGGCCTTCTTCGACTGCATCTGGGCCCTGAACTCGGCGCGACTGACACCATGCTCACGCTTGGCGCGCAACCCTTCGCGTTCTCCGGAATCGCCTAATTCGTCCGTCATGAGGCTGGATCGTCCTTAGATCTCGAGGAGTTCTGCTTCTTTGCGCTTCAGGGCGTCATCGATGGCATCCACGTGGGTCTTGGTAATGTGTTCGAGTTCTTTCTCGCCGCGGGCCACGTCGTCGTCTCCCACTTCACTCTTGAGCGCGTCGAGGTCGTCCTTGGCCTTGCGGCGCAGGTTGCGCACCGACACCTTGGCATCTTCGGCCTTGGTGCGTACGATCTTGACATATTCCTTGCGGCGGTCCGCGGTCAGCTCCGGCAGTGTGGCCCGGATGACGTTGCCGTCGTTTCCGAGGTTGGCGCCCAGGTTCGGGGTGTCGCGAATGGCCTGCTCGATGTCTCGCAGGGCGCCCTTGTCGTACGGCCCGATCAGGAGCGTGCGGGCCTCCTGGTTCTGCAGCGAGGCGAGCTGTTCCAGCGGCGTCGGTGTGCCGTAGTAGTTCACCAGGATCTTGGCGAACATCTGCGGGTTCGCACGACCGGTTCGCACGGTCGCGAAGTCGTCTTTGGCGGCTTCCACGGCCTTGTGCATGCGGGCGGTGGCGTCGGACAGAACATCCGTGATCACGATGACTCCTTCTTCGATGGCATTGTCAAGCTTAGTTGGAGACGAGGGTTCCCAGATCGGCGCCGAGAATGGCGGCCGTCACGTTGCCGTGCGGGGCCATCCCGAACACCTGCATGGGCATTCCGTTGTCCATGCAGAGGCTGAAGGCGGTCGAGTCGACGACCTTGAGGCCGCGCTGCAGGGCCTCCTGATAGGTGATGTGGTCGATCTTGTGCGCGTCCGGGTTGGTGCGCGGGTCGTCGGAGTAAACCCCGTCGACGCCGTTCTTGGCGACGAGCACGATGTCCGCATCGATTTCCAGGGCACGCTGAGCCGCAACCGTATCGGTGGAGAAGTAGGGCAGCCCGGCGCCGGCGCCGAAGATGACCACGCGGCCCTTTTCGAGGTGGCGTTCCGCGCGACGAGGGATGTACGGTTCGGCGACCTGGGTCATCGCGATCGCGGACTGCACCCGTGTCTCGGCTCCGGCCTGCTCGAGGAAGTCCTGGAGGGCCAGGGCGTTCATGACGGTGCCGAGCATGCCCATGTAGTCGGCACGGCCGCGGTCCATTCCACGCTGCGACAATTCGGCACCGCGGAAGAAGTTGCCGCCGCCGACGACGATCGCGATCTCGACCTGCTTGGCCGCCTCGGCGATCTCGCGGGCGAGGGCACTGATGACGTCGGGATTGACGCCCAGGCTGCCTGCTCCGAAGGCTTCGCCGGAAAGTTTGAGGAGGACCCTGCGCTTCTTGACCGTGTCTGACATTCTGTGCGCTTCTTCCCTCGTGATGCTCTGTGCCGTGCCGTGCTGTGCCGTGTTCCGGCGGTGTTCTAAAACTACTGGGTGGGCTGGTGGGTGCCCACACACAGAAGGAGACCGGATTGCGACTGCAACCCGATCTCCTTCACTACGATCAAACGACCGGTTACGCGCCGACCTTGAATCGGGCGAAGCCCGAGACGGTCAGTCCGGCATCAGCCAGGACCTTGCTGACGGACAGCTTGTTGTCCTTGGCATAATCCTGCTCGAGGAGTGCAACCTGCTTGAAGTACGCGGTCACGCGACCCTCGACAATCTTGGGCAGTGCAGCCTCCGGCTTGCCCTCGTTCTTCGAGATCTCGGTGACGATCCGGCGTTCGGCCTCAACGAGGTCGGAAGGAACGTCTTCGCGAGCGAGGTACTCGGGGTTCGCGAAAGAAATGTGCTGAGCCACGCTGCGCGCGGTCTCCGCGTCATCTCCGGAGTAACCCAGAACGACGCCGACCTGCGGGGGCAGGTCCTTGCTGGTCTTGTGCAGGTAGATCGCGAACTTCTCACCCGTGACGGATGCGACGCGGCGAAGTTCGAACTTCTCGCCAATGATCGCGGCCTCGCCGTCGATGAGCTGGCCGACGGTCTGACCGTCGACCGGAGCGGCCAGGCCTTCCTCGACCGTGGTGGCCGTGGCAGCGGCGACCGCGTCCAAGACCTTCTCCGCTAGTGCAACGAACTTATCGCCCTTGGCGACGAAGTCGGTCTCGCAGGCGAGTTCGATCAGGGTGGCGGTGTTGCCGATTTCCTTGGCGGCGACGAGTCCCTCGGAGGTGGAACGATCGGCGCGTTTGGCGTTACCCTTCGCACCCTTCATTCGAAGGAGTTCGACGGCCTTTTCCATGTCGCCTTCGGCTTCAACGAGGGCGTTCTTGGTGTCGACCATGCCGGTACCGAGGCGCTCGCGCAGCGCTTTGACGTCTGCGAGGCTGATGCTTGCCATGCTTGGTCCTTACTTGGTTTCTTCGGCGGGAGCGTCGGCTGCGACAACGGCTGCGGCTTCGGCTTCTGCGGTGGGGGCTGCGGCGGCTTCCTCGTCGGCAACCGGCGCGGCCACGACGGCCTCGGCGGTCTCGTCGGAGACGGCGACGGCTTCGTCAGCTGCCGGGGCGTTCTCGGCAGGAGCGGCCAGGAGTTCGGCTTCCCACGCGGCGAGAGGCTCGATTTCGGCCTCCGGCTTGGCGTGGCGCTGGATGAGACCCTCGGCTGCAGCGTCCGCGATGATGCGGGTCAGCAGGCCGACGGAACGAATGGCGTCGTCGTTGCCCGGGATCGGGTACTGGACGTCGTCCGGGTCGCAGTTGGTGTCAAGGATCGCGATGACGGGGATGCCGAGCTTGCGGGCTTCGTCAATGGCGAGGTGCTCCTTGTTGGTGTCCACAACCCACAGCGCCGACGGCGTCTTCGTGAGGTTGCGGATGCCGCCGAGGCTCTTGTGCAGCTTGACGAGCTCGCGCTTCTTGATGAGCATTTCCTTCTTCGTGAAACCGCTCTTGGCGGTGTCCTCGAAGTCGAGCTCTTCAAGCTCTTTCATGCGGGCCAGACGCTTGGAAACGGTCTGGAAGTTGGTGAGGAGGCCACCGAGCCAGCGCTGGTTGACGTAGGGCTGGCCCACGCGGATGGCCTGTTCGGCGATCGATTCCTGCGCCTGCTTCTTCGTTCCGACGAAGAGGATGGTGCCACCGTGGGCAACCGTCTCCTTGACGAAGTCATAGGCCTTGTCGACAAACCCGAGCGACTGCTGCAGGTCGATGATGTAGATGCCGGATCGCTCCGTGAAGATGAAGCGCTTCATCTTCGGGTTCCAACGGCGGGTCTGGTGCCCGAAGTGCACGCCGCTGTCGAGCAGCTGGCGGATGGTTACGACGGCCATGAGCCGTTCTCCTTGTCCGGCGCGCGCTGCGATGCAGGCGAACGCCAATCGGTTTGTGTCGTGATCGGATGATCACTACTCCTGGTGCCCGGCACAGAACCGCCCCGCATCTGAAAGAAACGAGGACCGAGTGGGTCTGGAGGCCGAATGGGCACGCGTAGTCAGCGCGCAAGCGCTGCTCCGGGAAGTTTAGCACCCACGGGGGTGCCTCGCGCGCGCGCCGGCACGTGCGGGCGTCCCTCCCCAGGCGGGGTGGTCCGGGATCCGGTCACGAATACCGCCCTCACCGGTTTCGGGTGGGACGGAGGCCGCACGGTGGTGGCATGAATGCCTTCCGTCTGCTCCTCGCGGCCGCGCTGCTGCCGCTGTCCTGCCTGTCCATCGTGCGGAGCGACGCGGCGGGTGTGACACCATCCGGGGCGGCGTCAGTCACGGAGACGGCTCCGGAGACGGCTGCGGAGTCGGCTGCGGAGACGGCCACCTCCGGCACCTGGCACTGGCCGCTGGCTCCGCCGCATCCGGTGCTCCGGGGTTTCCAGGCGCCGGCCACGCTGTATGCGCCGGGCCATCGGGGTCTGGATCTGTCGGCCAAGGTCGGCCGACAGGTGGTCGCACCGGCCGACGGTATCGTCTCGTTCGCCGGGGTCGTGGTCGACCGCCCCGTGCTCTCGATCGAACATGCCGACGGCCTGGTGTCCAGCATCGAGCCGGTGTCGGCCAGTGTCGCGGTCGGTGACCGGGTCGCGGCAGGGCAACCCGTCGGCCAGGTTGCTGACGGCGGGCACTGCGCTGGGCAGTGCCTGCATCTTGGCGCCCGGTTGAACGGTGGCTATGTGTCACCACTGCTGTATCTGGTCGGCGTTCCTCGCGCGGTGCTGCTGCCGGCCCTGCTCCTGTGAGGAGACAGCTGAGGGGCCGGCAGCCGCGAGGTAGTCGCGGAGCAGTCCCGGAACCCGTCGCCGGGGAGTCAGGCGCGCGGGTGCGCGGTGCGGTAGCTCTGTTTGAGGCGTTCGGCCGAGACATGAGTGTAGATCTGGGTGGTGCCGAGGCTGGAGTGGCCGAGCAGCTCCTGCACGGCCCGGAGATCGGCTCCGCCGTCGAGCAGGTGGGTGGCCGCCGTGTGGCGGAGGGCGTGCGGGCCGGCCGGGCCATTGCCGGGCACATCGGCGAGCAGAGTGGCGACCAGCCGGTAGACCGCCCGCACGCCGAGGCGCTGGCGGCGCGCACCGAGGAACAGCGCGCCCACCGACGTCCCCGCGGTCTCGGCAGCGGTGCCCGCGGTCTCGGCGGGCGCTGCGGTCTCAACGAGCCGGGGGCGGCCCCGTTCGAGATAGGCGAGGATCGCGTGCTGGGCCGGCACGCCGAAGGGAACGACGCGTTCCTTGGAACCCTTGCCGGTGACCCGCACAGTGAGTCGGTGCAGATCGACGTCGGTGACGTCGAGGCCAACGAGCTCCGACACCCGCAACCCCGACGCATAGAGCAGTTCCACTATCGCGAGGTCGCGCAGCGCCGCCGGGTCGGGACCCGCGGCACGAAGTTCCAGGTGGGTGAGTAGCTCCTGCATTTGGGTGTGGTTGATCACGCGGGGCAGTGGTCTGCCGGGTTTCGGCGAGCGCAGCCGCACGGCGGGGTCGGTTGCGCTGCCGCCGGTGCGTGCCAGCCAGGCCGTGAAGCTGCGGGCGGAGGCCGACCGCCGGGCAATGGTCGCCCGCGCCAGCCCCGACTGGGTTCCGACCCACAGCCAATCGCGGAGCAGATCGAGGCTCAGCGCCGCCGGGTCGATGACGCTGCGGGTTTCGGCGAAGGCGATCAGTCCCGCCAGGTCGGTGCGGTAGGCGCGCACGGTGTGCACGGAGAAGCCGCGCTCAACGGCCAGGTAGACCACGAAGTCGTCGACAGACGCATCGAGGAGGTGCACCGGCGCGGGAACCGGCGGTGGTACACGAACGGACTCAGGCATAGTCACCTCGGTCAGACCTGCCGCGAGAAGGCCTCGGTGCGCTCGTCGGGCGTGAGCGCCTTCATCCGGTCGAGGAAGGCCGCGTCGAAGCCGGTCGCTGCCGGAAACTCGCCGAGAGCCACATGCGAGTGCACGATCTGGTCGTCGTAGACATGCACGAGGTTGATCGATTGCCCACCCTGCAGACCGCTGAGCGCCCCCTGCGGCGCGGTCGGATCGATCGTATAGCAGGTCGCCGCGGCGACCGACACCGGGATACCCGCGAAGAGTCCGGTCGTCGCGTAGTGCAGGTGTCCGCCCAGGATCGCCCGGATATCGCTGCCGGCCACCACCTCAGCCAGTCGGGGCTGCCCCCGCAGCTCGAGAATGGACATCAGCGGCAACATCGTCGGCACCGGCGGATGATGAAGCGCCAGCAGGGAGCCGTGCGGAGCAGACTCGCTGAGCACCTCGGCCAGCCACGCCAACTGCGCGCCGGACAGGTCGCCGTGGTGATAACCCGGAACACTCGTGTCCAGTGCGATGATGCGCACTCCCCCGATGTCGAAGACCCGGTCGATCGGCGCCGAGGATGCTTTTTCCCGGAGCAGCTCGGTGCGGAAGGCCTCGCGCTTGTCGTGGTTCCCCATCACCCAGATGACGGGCGCGCCCATCCGTTCGGCCGCGGCCTCGACGATGTCACGCACCCGGCGGTACGCAGCGGCTTCACCGCGGTCCGCGATGTCACCGGTGAAGAGCAGCGCGTCGGGCCGAAGGCCGGACCGCTCCAACTGCGCCATCGCCTGGTACACGGTGGTGTCGGTGTCGACCGCGCCGTAAAGCGCTCGACCTCCGCCGAGGAAGTGGGTGTCGCTGATATGCGCGATGAGGTGGGTGGCTGGAGGGTATTGGCCCAGTTGCACGACTGACATGACTCACCTTTCGTGGGTGCCGCCCAGACTACGGCCTGCCCCCGACGTCGGCCTGTCGTCGCGCCAATTCACCCTTCGGCGGGAATCGCGCGAGCTCACTATTGGGGGTACCCGTAGTCCCGTTCTGGAGGCGCATCCGGCCTAACGGCGCACACGAGACCGCCCTCGCTTTCAGCACGTGTCCTCACAGATGAGGACTGTCGAGACCCGAGATCGATAGAAGGGCATCACATGACCGAAAAGACCACACCCTAGGCAACTGCCGGCACCGCCAAGCAGCTGCGGGTGAGGAGCATCGCGCTCGTCGCGGCCGCGATGCTCCTGGTCGGCGGAGCCGGAGCGTACGCCTACTGGTCGACGACCGACTCCGGCACCGGTGCGGCGGCCAACGCCAAGTCCAACGGCACGCTGGCGCTGAGCGCCCACCTGGCCGACAGTCTGACCCCGGGCGCCTCCGTGCCGGTCACGTACTCCGCAAAAAATACGGGCACGTCCAGCCTCAAGGTCGCAACCATCTCCCAGACCGGCACCACCGACGCCCCGGGGTGTGTCTTCGCCGACAACTTCACGATCGCCCCGTCCGTCGTCTCCGACACGCGCGTGATGCGCACACCCAGGAACCAGACCGCCGTCGATGTGACCATCACGGGAACCTCGACGCTCGAGTTCCTTGACGCCCCTGACGACCAGGACGCCTGGAAGGGCGCCACCGTCACGCTGACGCTCACGTCCAACTAGCTCGATCACAGGTGGACAGGCTCCCTTCGAGCCTGCCCCCCTGTGCGATTTTCATTTTGGTATATCTGAGTCCTTGAATATTCTTGCTCGTTCGATAGCTGTGAGAGGTTGACGTGACTTCCCTCCGTCCCCACCGTTCCGCATCCGGAAACACCCGCCTCTCACTCTTCGGCCTCACCGCCGCCGTGACCCTTGCCGTGTTGGTCGTGTCCGTCACCGGTGGCGCCTCCGCGTATTACACCGCCCCCGGGCTCGGCTCCGGCTCGGCAGCCCTCGGCACGCTTCTTCCGCCGACCGAAGTAATCGTTCCCGCGACGAGCGCCGGCACCGTGAGCCTGCGCTGGACGGCATCCGTCGGCACGCCCGCGCCGACCGGCTACTACGCCACCCGCACCGAGACCGGCACCGGCACCGGCACGGCGACCCCGGCCTGCGGCACCAGCCCGACCATCACCGTGGCCACCGCGTTTTGCGAGGACCTGCTCGTTCTGACCGGCGACTATACCTACATGGTCACCGCCGTCTACAACGGCTGGACCGCGGCGAGCGCCCCCAGTGGCAGCGTGACGGTCTCGAATCCGACGAACGTCGCGTTCCAGGCCCAACCGTCCGACGCGACCAGCGGTACCGTCTTCACAGCCCAGCCCAGCGTCGCGATCCAGAATGCCGCCGGAGAGACCGTCCCGACCAGTACCAGCCCGGTCACCCTGGCAATCACCGGGTCGCCCGCCGGAGCGAACCTCACCTGCGACCAGAATCCGCTGCCAGCCGGATCCGGCATCGCGGTCTTCTCCGGCTGCCAGTTCGACAAGGCCGGCACGTACACACTCACCGCGACCGCGAACGGGCTCACCGCCGCCACAAGCGGCAGTATCACCATCGCCGCCGGCAGCGCCACGCAGCTCGTGTTCGCAACGCAACCTTCCAACAGCACCGGCGGGATGGTCCCCACCCAGACTGTGGTCACGGTGCTGGACGCGTTCGGAAATACCGTCACCGTCAGCAACGCCCCCATAACCCTCAGCATCACGACGCCCGGCGGTGCCAGG
Organism: Cryobacterium sp. TMT2-15-1; assembly: GCF_004402345.1. Classification (NCBI taxonomy): domain Bacteria; kingdom Bacillati; phylum Actinomycetota; class Actinomycetes; order Micrococcales; family Microbacteriaceae; genus Cryobacterium; species Cryobacterium sp. TMT2-15-1. The sequence continues at coordinate 28,271 of NZ_SOGD01000030.1, forward strand.
CTCACGCACCCAACCAACCCGCTGGCGGCAGCATCCGGTGTCGCGGTCTTCACCGGCTGCGCCGTCGACAGGGCCGGCACCTACACGCTCACCGCGGCCTCCGGCGCCCTGACCGCCGCCACGACCACCGCCCTGACCGTTTCCGTGGGCTCCGTGAAGAACCTGTCCTTCACTCAACCTGCCGTTGATTTCTCCGCCACCAGCCAGTCCACGTTCGCCGCGCCCGTCCAACCGGTTGTCACCGTTCAGGACGCCGGCGGAAACACCATCACCGGCAGCACCGCAACGATCAGCCTCGGCCTCACCTCACCCGCCGGGGCCATCCTGACCTGCGCCGCGAACACCCGGGCCGCCGTCTCGGGCTTCGCCGCCTTCGCCGGCTGCCAGATCGACACGGCCGGCAGCTACACACTCACCGCCACCTCGGCCGGGCTCGCCGACGCCACGAGCAACGGCATCAACGTCACTGCCGGGCCCGCTCAGAGACTCGCTTTCACCGCACAGCCCGCCAATAGCAGTAGCGGCGGAACCCCGTTCTCAACCCAACCTGTCATTGATCGACAAACCCGGCAGCATCACCATTTCGGTCGGCTCCGTAGCAAAACTAGCCATCGCCTTCCCGACTAGCACTGCCATCAGTCAGAGTGCCTTCTTCACCCAACCGGTTGTCACGGTGCAGGATGCCGGTGGCAACACCGTCACGAACAGCACCGCCGCCGTGACATTGAGCCTCACCAATGCACCCGTCGGGGTCACCCTGTCCGCGTGTGCTTCCGCCAGCACCGCCGGCGTCACGACCTTCACCGGTTGACGGATCGACAAGGCCGTCGCCTACACACTGACGGCCGCCGTGGCAGGCCCCATCACGGCCGCGAGCAACACCATCACGATCTCGGCCGGGGCCGCGTCCAAACTCGCTTTCACCGGAACATTCCCTCAGAAGAGCTACAAGAGGAACGCCCCCTTCGTGCCTCAGCCGGAAATCACGATCCAGGATGCCTTCGGCAACACAGCGAACGTCGCTGTAAGCGTCACGCTCTCTGCGAGTCCGCCTCCCAACAGAGCCGGCACGCTGTTGTGCGCAGCGACAACCGGGACTTCTCTCAACGGTGTTGCTACGTTCAGTGACTGCCAGGTCAGTTACCAAGGCAATCAATCGGGCCTGTACACGTTCAGGGCGGAAGCTCCGGGGCTTGTGAGCGCCTCCGTCATCGTCACGATCGTCCAGTGATCAGGAGTCTTGCAGTGATCATGGATGACAACGACGGGGCCACGGTCGATGTGCTGAAACGTCGACAGGACGGGGGACGACCAGTGGGGGTGGTCGTGTGAACGGCGAACCGTTACCGGCCGCGCACCCAGCCGGTCTCTTTCTCCCGAACCACTCCCTCCAGATCGAGGGCGCCGAGGGACCCCTGCACCGCTGACATCGACAGTCCGGCCCGGCGGGCGATGTCGGTCACGCTGCGCGCCGCCCGCGTGCTCAGAGCGTCGAACACGCGCACCTGCTCGCTCGTGCGGCCGCCGAACCCGGCCGTGTCTCCGTCGGCTGGCGGCAGGTCGAGGGTGAGCCTCAGCATCCGTTCGCCCACCAGTTCGGCCATCTCCGCGGCTGTGCTGACGCAGACGGCGTCATACTCGCGGATCAGCCGATGACAGCCGGCCGACGTCGGCGAGGTCACCGGGCCCGGAACGGCCCCGAGCGGCCGGCCGAGAGCGGCGGCATGCCCGGCCGTGTTGAGCGAACCCGAGCGCCAGCCGGCCTCGAGCACGACCGTGGCCGCGCTGGCGGCGGCGATCAACCGGTTGCGTTGCAGGAACCTCCATTTGGTGGGCGCGGCCCCGCAGGGCAGTTCGGAAATGATCGCCCCCATCGTGGCGATGCGGCTCAGCAGGGCGTCGTGGCCGCTCGGATAGAAGCGGTCCACTCCCCCGGCGAGGAACGCGACGGTCAGCCCCGAGCTGGCCAGTGCCGCCCGGTGCGCCATACCGTCAATGCCGTACGCCGCCCCGGAGACAATGAGGAAGCCGCGGTCGACGAGCCCGGCGGAGGCCTCCATCGTCACATGCTCGCCGTAGCCGGTGGCCGCGCGGGCACCCACCAGGGCGATCGAGTTGGACAGCGCCGTCAGAGCGGTCGGGATGCCCCGCCACCAGAGTGCGATCGGCGCGTGGACTGCCAGGTCGTCGACGCCACTCGGCCAATGTGCATCGGTGGGCACCAGGAGCCCGGCGGACGCGCGTGCCGCCTGCTGCAGGGAACGGATCACCTCGGCCGAGGATAATCGCGGCCGCCAGCGTTGCAGGGCCAGCTCCAGTAGGGCCTGCAGGTCGTCGGTCAGTGGTAACCCTGTTGCGGCCAGCGCGCCCGCGAGCCGGGCCCCGGTCCACAGGTCGAGGACGGCAGTGAGTGCGGGCCCAGCCCCCAGTCCCTGCACGAGCAGTCCGGCGGCGCCGTCGCCCGGCTCCGAGATGCCGGTCCACGCGGCGCGCGCGAACACATCGGCGGCGGCCGCGGCATCCGCCGGGCCAGACCCGGCGGTTGACCGCACGCCCCCGGTCAGCGCAACCACCGTGGATTCCTCCAGCCCAAACAGCATCATGACGTCATTCCCTTCCGCAGATACAAGGCCTGCCCTACCTGTTCGATGCCGGGCCGGGACACGCCCTCGAGGTCGGCGATGGACCAGGCCACCCGCAGTACACGGTCATATCCGCGCATGGTGATGCCTCCGCGTTCAAGCGCCCGGTCAAGGATGGCCGTGGCCGCTCTGCCCAGCCGGGCCTGGGAACCGCGCAGCCAGGGGCCGGGCACATCGGAGTTCAGCGTCCACGGCGTGCCGGCGAGGCGCTGGGCCGCGGCGGCTCGGGCCTCGATCACCCGTCCGCGGGCAACGGCGCTCACCAGTCGGGGCGTCTCAGTGGCCAGCCGCAGCTGGGCGGCAGTGATGCGCTGCACTCGCAGCTGAATGTCGATGCGGTCCAGCAGCGGTCCCGAAATGCGCGCCAAGTAGCGTCGCCGGGAGCTCGGCGGGCAGGTGCAGTTCAGGTCAGGGGCGCCGTACTGCCCGCAGGGGCACGGGTTGGCCGCCATCACCAGCTGGAAGCGGGCCGGGAAGTGGGCGACCGCGTTGGCGCGGTGAATGCTGATCACCCCGGATTCCAGCGGCTGCCGGAGCGCGTCCAGCACCGCCGAGGCGAATTCGGGAGCCTCATCGAGGAAGAGCACCCCGTGCGAGGCGCGCGCCGCCGCGCCCGGCCGGATCTGCCCGCTGCCGCCGCCGACCATGGCCGCCGCCGTCGCCGTGTGGTGCGGGGCCTCAAGCGGCGGGCGGGTGATCAGGGCGCGCCCAACGGCGCAGCCGCTGAGCGACCGCATAGAGCTGACCTCGAGGGAGGCCTCAGCGTCGAGGTCGGGCAGCAGCCCGGGCAGCCGGGCCGCCAGCATGGTCTTGCCGGCGCCGGGCGGCCCCACCATGAACACGTGGTGACCGCCGGCCGCCGCGATCTGCAACGCCAGGATCGCGTCGTCATTACCGATGATGTCGACCAGGTCGGGTTCGGCCGTCTCCGCCGCGGCGTCGCCGGAAACGAGGATGGGGTCAACCGGGATCGGTTCGAGTTCGGCGCCGTGCCAGATCGCGGCGTCCCGCAGGGAGGCGACACCGATCACCCGCACGCCCGGCACGAGGGACGCCTCATCGACGTTGCCGGCTGGCACCATCACCGTGCCGTGGCCAAGCCGGGAGGCCGCGATCACCGCCGGGAGCATGCCCGGCGTCGGCCGCAGCCGCCCGTCGAGGGCCAGCTCGCCGATGTGCACTACCCGGCCAACCGACGCGGCCGAGACCACCTGGTCGGCCCCGAGGCAGGCCAGCGCGATGGCCAGGTCGAAGCCCGACCCGTGCTTCGGCAACGACGCCGGGGAGAGGTTGATGGTGAGCTTGTTGCGGGTGAGCGGACAGCCCGAGTTCTTCGCCGCCGCCCGCACCCGCTCGGTGGCCTCCGACAGGGCCGCATCGGGCAGCCCGATCAGGATGATGCCCGGCAGCTGCCCGGAGATGTCGGCCTCCACCTCGACCAGTGCCCCGGTCAACCCGACCAGGGCCACCGCATGCGTGCGGGCGAGCCCCATCAGAACACCCCCGTCAGGTGCTCGATCACGGGCTCGGTGCCGGGACGGATGATCACGGCGATGGCGTCGACACGGATGCGGGCGGGCCGGGCATCCGCCTGTTCGCACCACGCCGCCGCGAGGCGACGCAGCCGGGTGAGCTTGGCGACCGTGATGGCCTCGAACGGATGCCCGAAGCGGGTTCCCGAACGCGTCTTCACCTCGACGAAGACGACCTCTCCCCCGAGCTCGGCGACCAGATCGATCTCACCCTGCCCGCAGCGCCAGTTGCGCTCCACGACCCGGTAGCCGGCGGCGGCGAGGAAGAGGGCGGCGCACTCCTCGCCCTGTCTGCCCAGTTCGTCTTTGCGTGCCACGAGCACCTCCGCCCCCAGCGTGCCGGGTAGGCACTCCCGGCACTCCCGGGGTCGACAAGCTGTGCGGTCGGCGGCGCGGCCTCGTCTGGGGAGGACCACCCCCGGCCCGCCTCCAGCACCACCATCCCGAACGCATTCGACGCCGGCCCGCGGTCCGTCTGTGCTGTTCAGTGCTGCGTCCACGCGGTGCAATCAGCTCTGCCGTTCCGGGAGCGACACAACTAAACGATCAGGATTCCCTCCGCTACAGCCCCAGTGCGGCGAGCTCCGCGTCCATCCGCTCGGCGAGGGCGGCGTAGCCGGCGTCGTTGGGGTGCAGGCCGTCGTCGGCCATCCACTCGGGGTGCCCGTCGAGCCAGTGGGAGGCGCCGGAGATGTAGTCTGCGTCGGCGCCGAGCGCGGCCGCCTGAACCCAGCCGATGATCTGCTCCACGGAGTCCGGGCGCTCCTCGGTGTACCAGAACGGCTCCACGACGATGAGGCGCGTCTCTGGCAGGGCCACCCGGATCGTCTCGAAGTCGCGGGTGATCGCCGCCTCGATCTCGTCGGCGCGGGACGGCATCGAGAAGTTGTCGTTGAGCCCCATGGTGCTGATCACGATGTCCGGCCGGGCAGCGATGACCTGGTCGATCAGATCATCCCCCCGCCGCTGGTTCACGAAGCCGAGGCCGTTGCGGCTCGGGTTGACCTCGGTCCAGTCGCGCTCGGCCGAGACGATGGTCGACCAACGTTTGTCCGCGGATGAGCCGCCGGTGCCGCGCGTGTAGGAGTCACCGTAGAAGGCAACCACGGTCTCGCCGGGGCCGCGGGCCGCGGGGCCCGAGTCCGCCTCGCCCAGGCCGCGGCCCTGGACGCCGCTCTGGGCGAGCATTGCCAGGGCCACCGCCCCCGCGAGCAGCACGGCGGCGGCGGCGATCCACACGGTGATCCGGAGGGCAGGGCGTCGTCGAGGGGTCATGACACTGATTCGGAGCCGGGCACCGGCCGGGTTGGCGGAACACGCCGGCCCGGCATGCTCAGCGCACCAACCTAGTTACCGAGGAGCCGGATGCCGCGTGTCCGGCGGCCGCGAACGCGGCATCCGTCTCGCGCAACACCCGCAGCACGTTGGCGCCGGCAAGGGCCGCGAGGTCGGCGGCCGGCCAGTCGCGCCGGGCCAGCTCGGACAGCAGCGCGGGGTAACCGTCGACGCCTTCGAGGCCGGCGGGGAACTCGTCGGTGCCGTCGAAGTCGCCTCCGAGGCCGATGTGGGCCATCCCGGCGACGCGGCGGGCGTGTTCGACGTGGTCCGCGACATCCGTCAGCGTCACGACGGGCGCCGGCCCGTCCCGGTCGCCCTCGGACCAGACCGAGTAGTCCTCGGACAGGAATTGCGGCACGAAGGTGAGCATGAGCACCCCGCCGTTGACGGCCAGGCGGCGCAGCACGTCGTCGGGCACATTGCGGGGGTGGTCGCTGAGGGCCCGGCAGGAGCTGTGACTGAAGATGACGGGCGAGTCGGACGCGTCCAACGCCGCGTGCGCCGTGGCCGGGGAGACGTGCGAGAGGTCGACCAGCATGCCCAGCCGGTTCAGTTCGTGCACGTAGTCGACGCCGCGGGGTGTAAGGCCACCGTGCTCGGGTTCATCGGTGGCCGAGTCGGCCCACGTCGTGTTGTGCACGTGGGTGAGGGTGAGGTAGCGCACGCCCAGCCGGGCGAACATGCGCAGCGCGGCCGGTGAGTCGTTGAGGCTGTGTCCGCCCTCGGCGCCGAGCAGGGAGGCGATGCGCCCGGTCGCGCGGGCGGCCTCCACGTCGGCGGCACTGCGCGCGATGCCGAAGTCGTCAGGGTAGCGTGCGGCGAGGCGGTAGACCCAGTCGATCTGCTCAAGCGTGCCCTGCACGGCGTCGGCGCCTGTGTGGTCGTCGCTGACGTAGACCGACCAGAACTGCGCCCCGACCTGCCCTGCCCGCAGCCTGGCGATGTCGGTGTCGGTGGACAGACCGCCCCCGAGACCCTCCACGGAGCAGTCGCGGCTCTGCCGGCACTCCCACGCCCAGTCGTTGTGGCCGTCGATCAGAGGGGCCAGGGCCAGCGCCTGCTCCACGACGACGGATACCGCGACGCTGACAACGACGGATGCCGGGGCGGGCGCGGACGGAACCGGTGTGCTCATGCCCCCACGCTAGTGCCGGCCGGCACGGGCGGGGAGCGGAAGCCACCTACAGTTGAACCGGCCCTGGTGAACCGGCCCAGTCGAGGCTCGGCCTGCCCCCGACGGCCTGAATCAGACCTGGACCAGTTAGGACCCCCTCTCATGATGGGTGCACACCATGCCATGACCGGCGCCGCCGCCTGGATCGCCGTCACGGCGACCGCCGGGCACGGTCTCGGGCTCTTCCCCGTGACGCCCGTCGGAACGATCGCCGGCTCGCTGCTCTGCGCCGGGGCGGCCCTCCTCGCCGACGCCGACCACAACTCGGCCACCATCTCGCAATCCGTCCCCGTGCTCGGCCGGCTCGTCACCACGGGGATCTCCCGGGCCTCCGGCGGGCACCGGCACGGCCTGCACAGCCTGCTCGGCCTGTTCTCGGCGTGGCTGCTCGCCACCGTGATCGGTCTCGTGCTCTGGGAGCCCGTCTGGGCCACGGAACCGGTGCGCGTCGGCCCGGCCCTGATGAGCGCCGCGGCGATCGCGTTTGCGGCCAAGGTGCTCGGCCTCTCGAAGCAGTCGTGGGGGCTGGCGTGGGCGATCGGCTTCGCCGTGGCGGCCTTCATCGCCGTTTTCGCCCCGGAGCAGCACTCGTGGTTCGTGATCTGCTTCACACTGGGCTACGGCGTGCACCTGCTGGGCGACCTGCTCACCACCGGCGGGCTGCCCCTGTTCTGGCCGTGGATCCCGAAACCGCCCAGATGGTGGCGCCGGGTGCCGGTGCTCGAGAATCTGTGGTCATCGGGCGGCTACCTGTCCGTGCCGGTGCTGGGCAACGCCGGCTCCCTGCGGGAGTGGCTGCTGCTGATCCCGGTCACCGCCTATGCGGGCTACGGCGTGCTGTTCGCGCTGCTGGAGACCTGGGACGTCAACCTGGAGGCCGCGCTGGTGGACATTGCCGGGGCACTGCCGCTGTAGCGGGGGAGAAGACGCCGGGACATCCGTCGGTCGCCCCTGTTCACCTCGTAGGCTGGAGGCATGGGACTGCGTAATCGGCTGACGGATCTGCAGATGAAGACGATGAGCGTGCTGCACCGCGCGGTACTAACGGCCTCCGGCGGGCGCCTGCTCGCCTCGTTCGGGTCGATGCCGGCGGTCGAACTGCACACCATCGGCCGCTCCAGCGGCAAGCGTCGCACAACCATGCTCACCGCGCCCGTGCACGGGCACCAGCGCTTCGTGCTGATCGCCTCGAAGGGCGGCGACGACCGCCACCCTCAGTGGTATCTCAACCTGGTCGCGAACCCCGACGTCGAACTGACCGTGCGCGGCACCACCCTGAAGCTGCGGGCGCGAACGGCGTCCCCCGCGGAGAAAGCCGAGCTGTGGCCGCAGATCGTGGCGGCCTATCGGGGTTACGACGGCTACCAGCAGAAAACCGGCCGTGATATCCCGGTCGTGATCTGCGAGCCCCGGCCGCGCTGACCCGAACCCGGGCCAACGCCGCTCGGTGACTCCGTCCAGAGTGACCCAGACCAGAGTCACTCAGACCAGAGTGACTCAGACCAGGGCGACCGGCTCGATCAACATCTTCGGGAACACCGGAGGATGCACGCCCGCCATCTCCTCCAGCACCCGGATGACCTGGCAGCTGTACCCGTATTCGTTGTCGTACCAGACGTACAGCACGGCCTTCGTGTCGGTGCAGATGGTAGCCAGACCGTCGACGATGCCGGCCCGGCGAGAGCCGAGGAAGTCACTGGAGACCACCTCGGGCGAGTCGATGTAGTCGATCTGCTTGTGCAGCTCGGAGTGCAGCGACATGGTGCGCAGGTAGGTGTTGAGCTCGTCCTTGGTGGTGCCCTGCGTGAGGGTGAGGTTGAGGATCGCCATCGACACGTCGGGCGTGGGCACCCGGATGGCGTTGCCGGTGAGCTTGCCGGCCAGCTCGGGCAGCGCCTTGGCGACGGCCTTCGCGGCCCCTGTCTCGGTGATCACCATGTTCAGGGCGGCGCTGCGCCCGCGGCGGTCGCCCGAATGGAAGTTGTCGATCAGGTTCTGGTCGTTGGTGAACGAGTGCACCGTCTCCACATGGCCTTCCCGGATACCGAAGCGGTCATTCACGGCCTTGAGCACGGGCGTGATCGCGTTGGTGGTGCAGGATGCCGCCGTGATGATGGTGTCGTCCGCGGTGATGGCGTCATGGTTGATGCCGTGCACGATGTTCTTCAGCGCGCCCTTGCCCGGCGCCGTGAGCAGCACCCGGGCGACACCCGGGCAGGCCAGGTGCTGGCGGAGTCCGTCGGCGTCGCGCCAGCGCCCCGTGTTGTCGACCACGACAGCGTTCTGGATGCCGTACCGGGTGTAGTCGACGGTGGCCGGGTCGCTCGAGTAGATGACCTGGATCAGCGTGCCGTTAGCGAGGATCGTGTTGCCCACCGGGTCGACGGTGATGGTGCCCTCGAATGGTCCGTGCACCGAGTCGCGGCGCAGCAGGCTCGCCCGCTTGACGATGTCGTTGTCCGACCCGCGGCGCACCACGATGGCCCGCAGGCGCAAACCCTGTCCCCCGCCGGCGTGGTCGATCAGGATGCGCGCGAGGAGACGTCCGATCCGGCCGAAGCCGTACAGCACGACATCCGTGCCCGCGGTGACGAAGTCACCCTGCCGGTCGACGACATCCGCCAGCTCGGCCCGGAGGAATTCCTCCCGGCCGCGCCCGGCGCCCTCCAGCTTGTAGGCCATGGCCAGCCGGCCGAGGTCGATCGACGCGGTCCCGAGCCGGAGGGTGCTGAGGGTCTGCAGCAGCGGCAGGGTCTCCTCCAGGGGCAGTTCCACATCGTCGATGTGGCGCGCGAAGCGGTGCGCCTTGAGCAGTCCGATCACCGACTGGTTGACCAGTCCCCGGCCGTGCACGCTCGTGACGACGTGATTTTCCCGATACAGACGGCCGATCAAGGGGATCATCTCTTCAGCGAGTGCCTCCCGGTTGATCCACGAGGCCAGAGCGCGATCAGATTCCTGCAGCAAAAGACATACCCTTCGTTCTCGACCGCATCGTTGCGCCGAGTGTGCAGGCCCCCGGCCTGAGTCTTCGTTGTGCTACTCGTCGAGCGCGAGTTCCTTCGGCAGTTCGAACTCCTTGGACGCGAGTTCCTCGACGTTGACGTCTTTGAAGGTCAGCACCCGCACCGACTTCACGAACCGGTCGGAACGGTAGACGTCCCAGACCCAGACATCTTTCATGGTCAATTCGAAGTAGAAATCGTGCTCCGTGTCACGGCGCACCAGTTCGACCTCGTTCGCGAGGTAGAAGCGTCGTTCGGTCTCCACGACGTACTGAAACTGCCCCACAACGTCTCGGTACTCGCGGTACAGGGCCAGCTCGACCTCGCGGTCGTAGTCCTCGAATTCATCTTCTTCCATGGTTCCTCAATCCTACGCTGTGATCTTCAGCCAGGATTTGCGATGCAGCAGGGTGGGTCCGAGCAGGGCGATCGCCGCCATGTGGGCGGGGCTGCCGTAGCCCTTGTTGCCGGCCCACTCGTAGCCGGGCGTCGCGGCATCCGCCTCGATCATCAGAGCGTCGCGGTGCACCTTCGCGATCACGGATGCCGCGGCCACCGATGCGCAGTCCTGGTCGGCCCGCACACGGGTCACCACGTTGAGCGGAGTGCTCAGTGCCCTGTTCAGCCAGTCGTCGTTGCCGTCCAGGAGCACCACGGCGCCGGTGATGTCGACTCCGGCCGCGAACAGTTGCGCGAGGGCCCGCTTGCCGGCGAGGCCGAGCGCAGCGATGATGCCCCGTTGGTCGACCTCCAGCGGCGTCGCGAGGCCGACCGCTGAGTGCAGCGCCCAGGCGACGGCCAGCGGCGCGAGGAGCCCGCGCCGGGGTTCACTGAGCATCTTTGAGTCGCGCAAACCGGCCGGGAAGGCCGGAGCTGAGGCGTTGACGACGGCCACACCTACCCCCACCGGGCCGGCAAGGGCGCCGCGGCCGACCTCGTCGACGCCGATCACGCAGGTCGCCCCGGCGGCCAGCAACGCCCGTTCGACGTCGAGGGTCGGATCCACGACCATTCCCTACCTCGTCTCCGTGGAGACGCCCTGGAAGACCTCCGAGTAGTCGTCGAGCCAAGACCAGCGCGCGGTCGGCCAGCTGATCACGAGGGCGCGCCCGACAACGTTGTCGATGGGCACGAACCCCTTGCCGGGGGTCTCGGTGTTGTAGCGGGAGTCCTTGGAGTTGTAGCGGTTGTCACCCATCACCCAGAGCGAGCCGTCCGGAACGACGATGTCGAAGTCGTCCTGCGAAACGCTCGTCTCCCCGGTCGGCAGAGACACATAGGGTTCGGACAGAGGCACGTCGTTGACGCTCATCTGGCCGAGCGGGTTGCAGCAGGTGACGTGGTCGCCCGGCAGCCCGATGACGCGTTTGATCAGGTGGTCGTTGCTGTCCGGCGCCGACAGCCCCACCGCGGCCATGACCCAGTCCACGGCGGCGATGACGGCGTTCTGCTCAAGGGGCGCCTGCGGCAGCAGCCAGCCGCCCGGATCCCGGAACACGACGACGTCGCCGCGTTCGACCGGGATCAGCTTCGGTTCGAGCTGGTTCACGATGATCCGGTCGTTGATCAGGAGGGTGGTCTCCATCGACCCGGAGGGAATGTAGAACGAGCGCACCAGGAACGTCTTGATCAGGAACGAGATGAGCAGGGCCACCACGAAGATGACCAGAAGGTCACGTATAAAGAGTGCAACGCCGCGCTTCTTGCGCTTTGTTTCTGTTCCCGGGCGATTGGATCGCGTGGGCAGAGAATTTTCTGTCATTAAACCGCCTGAGCTCCTGACCCAGTGTACGGGTGAGGAGCTCAGGGGGAATCCAGCGCAAGCCGGGAGTCGACTGCGACGGGTGTTAGTCGCGCTTCTCCTTGATCTTGGCCTTCTTGCCGCGCAGGTTGCGCAGGTAGTACAGCTTCGCGCGACGCACGTCACCACGGGTGATGACCTCGATGCGGTCGATCACCGGGGAGTGCACCGGGAAGGTACGCTCGACGCCGACCTGGAAGCTGACCTTGCGAACGCAGAACGTTTCGCGCACGCCTTCGCCGGAGCGTCCGATGACGACTCCCTGGAAGACCTGCACACGAGAGCGAGCGCCCTCAACGATGTTGACGTGGACCTTGACGGTGTCGCCGGCGCGGAACGCCGGGATGTCCTTGCGGAGGGATGGGGCATCCACCTGGTCGAGAATATGCATACTGTTCGCTCTCTGTATCCGCCACAGGACGACTACGGCTTATGCGATGCGACACGCGAGGCGTGCGGATCCGCAAATGAATGAGTGTGTTTCGTGCCGATACGTTGCAGCTCCCCTGTGGCAGAGGCTTGCCACGGCACAAGCGATGATTATGTCACGAAACGCACCATCCCCGCAAAAGCTGGGTGAAGGTCAGGCCTCCGGCGCCTGACCGTGCTTCTTCCCGGATTCCTTCTTCTCGACCGACTCCTCGGGCGGGTGGAGTGGATGCTCGCGCACGATGATGACGGAGGGATCCGGGGTGGCGCTGAAACCGTCGGTCGGCGGCAGCGTGGGCGGCACGCTCGGCGGGAACGCGGGGCCCCTCGCCGTCTCCTCGACCAGGAGCATCATGGCCCGCATGCTGCGGCGGGCGGCGGCGATCAGCTCCCAGATGGCGAACCAGAACGCGCCGATTCCGACCACTATCACCAGCGCGGCGAGGCCCGGCGCGACGTCGTAGGTGAACCCCATGCCCACGATCAGGGCGTGCCAGAGCGTGAGGATGCCCACGTCGGCCCACGACACCATGCGGGTGCTGCGCACCTCGGTGCGGGCGAAGAAGATCATGCTCACGGCGAGCAGGCCCACACCGACCACGAGGCCGCTGAAGAAGCTGCCGACCACGTCCCAGCCGCCGCTGCCGTAAACGGAGGCGCCGACCAGGAGCCACGCCGGAAGCACGAGGACGGCAATGAACTGCCAGAAGTAGAAGAATCTGCGTACGAACACGACACCAGACTACCCGGGCGACCTGCGCCGGCGAGCTCAGTTCGCTGGCGGCAGAAGGTCCGGGCGCACCCGCGCCGTGCGCAAGAATTGCTGCTCCCGCCGCCACGCGGCGACGGCGCCGTGGTTGCCACTGAGCAACACCGAGGGAACGTCGAGGCCGCGCCACGCCGCGGGCTTCGTGTAGCTCGGATATTCGAGGAGGCCGTCCTCGTGGGACTCCTCGACAAGGCTTTCCGGGTTGCCGACGACCCCCGGGATCAGACGACCGACGGCCTCGATCATGGCCATCACGGCCACCTCTCCCCCGTTGAGCACGTAGTCGCCGAGACTGACCAGGCGCACCCGGCCGTCCTGCTCGAAGTGGTCGAAGACCCGCTGGTCGATGCCCTCGTAACGTCCGCAGCCGAAGATGAGATTCGATTCCTCGGCCAGCTCCCGGGCCATGGCCTGCGTGAACAACTCCCCGGCCGGGGACGGGAAGATCAGGAGCGGACCGGCATCCGTCGTTTCGGGCATGGCGGATGCATCCGTCGGCTCGCCACCCGGGTGCACGTCGGTGAGGATCGCGTCGATCGCGTCACCCCATGGCTCCGGCTTCATCACCATGCCGGCGCCGCCGCCGTAGGGCGTGTCGTCGACGGAGTGGTGCCGGTCGTGGGTGTGGTCGCGCAGGTTGTGCACCCGAAGGTCGATCAGCCCCGATTGCCGGGCCTTGCCGACCAGGGAGACGTCGAGGACGGAGAAGAACTCCGGAAAGATCGTGATGATGTCGATACGCACGGGAGCAGTCTACGAGCGAACGAGCGTCGGTTCGGCATGCTCGGTCGTCTCGGCGGCCACCTCCGCGTCGACGTCGCCTGCGTCACCGGATGCCGGGGCGCGGTTCACATGGGTGCGGTGCGAGAAGTAGATGGGCAGCGCGGTGAAGAGGATGGCCCCGAGGACGTTGCCGAGGAGAACCGGGGCCTGGTTCCATACCCACCATTGGCCAACCGTGACGTCGGCGCCGAGCATGATGCCGGCCGGAATGGCGAACATGTTGACGATAGCGTGCTCGAGGCCGAGGCTGAAGAAGGTCGTCACAGGCAGCCACATCGCGAGGACCTTGCCCGCCGTGGACGTGGACGTGTAGAACATGATGGTGCCGATGGCGACCATCCAGTTGCAGAGCATGGCCTTGATGATCACGACAAGGATGCCGCCGGCACCGACCGCCTCGTAGGGCAGCACCTTGTGCTCGGCGAGGTCGATGATGGCCTGGACCATCGGGTCGGACATGTCCGTGCCCAGATACGTGATCGACGTCGTGTAGAGGAAGGCGTACAGTCCGGCCCCGAAGAGGTGGGCGAGAATGACCACGAAGAAGTTCCTGAGTCCCCGGGTGACCGTCGTGCGCCTTTCCATGATCGCAAGCGGGACAAGAGCGAAGCTACCGGTGACCAGCTCGAGACCCAACAACAGGATCATCGCGAAGCCGACCGGGAAGAGCACGGCCCCGACGATGGGCAGGCCGGTCTGGGCCGTGGCGGTTAAGGCGACGGTCGTGGCCGCTCCGAGAATCGCCCCGGCCAGCACCCCCCGCATCGCCATTTGCCCCAGGGTCAGTTGCGTTTTAAGCAGACCGGAGTGAGTAATGTCATCGATGAGTTGGCTCGGTTTAACGTACGACATGCGACGGTGCTCCTATAAGAGGTCTGCCGCGTCGTGACGAGGTGGGGAGACGGTCGGGCGCGGCGCGCCTCTCCCCGAGGACGTGTTTCAGCTCCGGCCGGGGGCTCCGTCGATCTCGGCCTGGGGTTCTGATCCAGTTTCGGGGGCAGCCGTGGCTGCGGTGTTGTCACTATTGTCGACGTTGTCATCGACGGCGTTGTCATCGTCGTCGTCCGGTTCCTCCGGGAGCTCTTCGAGCAAGCCGGGAGGCGGGGTGATGGTGACGATGCCGGTCGCGATGTCGACGGAGGGCACGATGGCCTTCACGAAGGGGATCATGACCTCGGCGGCGGGGGTCTTCACGATCAACAGGTCCTGCGCGGGAAGGTGCTCCAGCCGCGCGATGGTTCCGATCTGGACGCCGTCGCGCACGACGGAGAGGCCGATCAGCTGGTGGTCGTACCAGGCGTCTTCTTCGCCGGACTGTTCCGCGTCGTCCTGGTCGATCCAGAGGATCGCTTTGGCCAGGGCTTCGGCCGCTTCGCGGTCGGGGACATCCTTGAAGAAGCCGACCGCGTGCTGGTTGTACCAGCGGAGCTCGACGAGCTCGATTTTCTTGCCGTGCCAGGGTGAACCCGTGGGGACCTGCAGCGTGAACACGGCGCCCGGGACGAAACGACGCCCCGGGTCATCCGTGAACAATTCCAGCTTGATCGCTCCCTTGAGGCCGTGCGCCTTGGTCAGGCGCCCCACCCTCAACTGGCTGCGCGGAGTCGTACTGTCGTTCACCGAACTCATATCCAACTACTCATTTACCAGTTCAGTAATCGGTGTCGACGACGTCAACGCGCACGCGGCGGCCGTCGGCCAGCGCGGCCACGAGGGTGCGCAGTGCCTTGGCGGTGCGCCCGGAACGCCCGATCACGCGGCCGAGGTCCTCGGGGCTCACACGAACCTCAAGGACCTCGCCCCGAGGGGACGTCTGGGTCACAACATGCACATCGTCCGGGTGATCAACGATCCCCTTGACGAGGTGCTCAAGCGCGGGAGCGAGCAAAATTACGCCTTGTCCTCTTCGGTTGCCTCCGCGGCAGCCTCGGTCTCCTTGGGTGCCTCTTCCTTGGCCACAGGCTTGTCGGCCTTCGGCTTCAGAACCGGCTTCTTCTTCTCGTCGGCGACGAACGGAGCCTTCGGCTCCTTGAACTTCACGGTACTGACGGCGTTCTTGTCACCCTTGAAGATGCCCCAGTCGCCGGTCAGCTTGAGGAGAGCCTCAACCTGCTCTGTCGGCTGTGCTCCAACGCCCAGCCAGTACAGGGCACGCTCGGACTTGACCTCGATGACGGAGGGCTCCTGCGTGGGGTGGTAGACGCCGATCTCTTCGATGACACGACCATCGCGCTTGGTGCGCGCGTCGGCAACGACGATGCGGTAGTACGGTGCACGGATCTTGCCCATGCGCTTCAAACGAATTTTGACAGCCACAATTCTCCTGTGTATTTGATTTTTGGCGAACTGAGGGCCGTGAGCGTGGGGGCACACTCGGCACAAGCTCAATAAGGTTTTTTCCTGCGCCTGAGTAGAGGGTCGGACGCAAGAGAACTCGACTAATCATTCTGTCAGACATCGACGACTTTCTGATAATCGACCGGCTGGGCGGCGCGGTCATCACCGGACTCGCGGCCGGCTGGAGCGCCGCTTCGCCAATCGGTGTCAGGATTGTCACACACCCGCGCTCGTAGGGTTGAACCAGGATCGGAAGGACCGCGCATGGGGATCGAATTTGCCCGGTCGTTACGGTCCACCATTGGCATCGAGTGGGAACTCGCCCTCGTCGATCGCGAGTCGGGTGACCTGGTCTGCCTGGCAGATGAGGTGCTGACGGCTCTGGCCGCGCGCGACGGCACGCCGCATCCGCACATCACCGGGGAATTGCTTCTGAACACAGTCGAACTCGTGTCGGGGGTGCACCATACAGTTGCGGGCGCCGTCACGGATGTCGCCGCCCAAGTTGACGAGGTGCGCGCCATCACGGATCCGCGGGGCGTCGAACTCATCTGTAGCGGGTCGCATCCGTTCAGCCAGTGGTTCGACCAGAAGGTCACGGACAAGGCCCGCTACCACCGGTTGATCGACCGCACCCAGTGGTGGGGCCGCAACATGATGATCTGGGGCATCCACGTGCATGTGGGGATCGAGGACAAGGCCAAGGTCATCCCGATTTTGAACGGCCTGCTCGGCTACCTGCCGCACCTGCAGGCCCTGTCGGCGTCGAGCCCGTTCTGGGCCGGCGTGAACACCGGCTACGCCTCCAACCGCGCTCTCATGTTCCAGCAGTTGCCCACCGCCGGCCTGCCGTGGATCCTGCACGACTGGGAGGCCTGGGAGCGCTACGTGGCCGATATGACCGCCACCGGGGTGATTGAGGATGCGACCGAGGTGCGCTGGGACATCCGTCCGTCGCCGCGATGGGGAACCATCGAGGTGCGCGCCTGCGACGGCGTGTCCACGACGGAGGAACTCGGCGCCATCGCCGCGTTCATCCAGTGCCTGGTCGACTGGATGTCGGGGCGTCTCGACGCCGGCGAGACGGTCGGGTCGATGCAGCCGTGGTTCGTTCGCGAGAACAAATGGCGGGCCGCTCGCTACGGCCTGGACGCCGAGATCATCACGGATGCCGCGGGCGCCGAAAGCCTGGTGACCGACGATGTGCGCCGGCTGATCGGCATCCTCTCCCCCGTCGCCGAGCGACTGGGCTGCCTGGGCGAGCTGCAGAGCCTGAACCGGATCATCACCGGGGGTGCGAGCTACCAGCGGCAGCTGCGGGTCGCCGAGGCGCACGGCGGCAGCCTGCCTGCCGTCGTGAAGGCGCTGACCAACGAACTCCGCACGGGCCTCCCCGCATAGCTGAGTGAGCCCTCATGGCCGCGGACGATGCGGGATCGCGGCTTGGGGGTTCCGAGCCGGGTGTTCGTGATGTCGACTCAGGCAGGCAGGCAGCGGACCGTGACACGGGCCGTGAGTGCGTTCCGGGAGCGTTACCACCACTCGATAAGGACTCACGCATCTCGGGCGCAGCCCGTCTCGAGCGCGTTTTTTTGGTCGCGCCAGGCGAGCCAGTCAGTGAGCGAGGCCAGGTCGTAGTGCGGGCCGGACAGCCCAAGGGTGAACAGGCGGGCGCCAAGGTCATAGAGCTCGTCGGCCTCGGTCACGGTGCGGGACCGCAGTTCGGTCGAGATCTCGATCTCGGAGAGGTCCCGGCCCACCGTGTCACACCACTTCGAGAGCACGCCGAGCTTGTGCTCGAGCACCGCCGGAGTGGAAAACGAATGCCAGATGTCCGCATGTCTCGCCACGATTCGGAGGGTCTTCTTCTCGCCCCCGCCGCCGATCAGCACCGGGATGTCGCGCAGGGGCGGCGGGTTCAGCTTCGCCCAGCGCGCCTCGATCCGCGGGAGGTCGGCCTCGAGGGCGTCCAGGCGGGTGCCCGCGGTGCCGAACTCGAAGCCGTACTCGTCGTAGTCGCGCTCGAACCAGCCGGAGCCGGTGCCGAAGATGAACCGGCCGCCGCTGATGTGGTCGATGGTGCGCGCCATGTCGGCCTGCAGGTCGGGGTTGCGGTAGCCGTTGCAGTTGACCAGCGCGCCCAGCTCGATGGTGGAGGTCTGCTCCGCCCAGGCCGCGAGGAGCGTCCAGGACTCGAAGTGGAGGCCGTTCTTCTCGCCGGAGAGCGGAAAGAAGTGGTCCCAGTCGAACGCGATGTCCGTGCCCAGGGCCTCGACCTCCGCCACGGTCACCCGGATCTTCGGATAGAGGGCGTGCTGCGGGGCGATTTGCACGCCGATACGCACCCGGCCGGCCGTGGAGGACGGCGTGGAAGTCGGCGTGGAGGAGGTCATGCGCTCATCCTAAACCGGCGGCCGGGCGCATCCGCAGCCCAGTCAGCGGCTCAGCGTTTGCGGCGAAGTGTCACCGGCCGAGCATCTTCTGCAGGGCGGCCATCTCGTCTTCGGTGGGACCGCCGGCCTTCCCGGCGCCGCCGAGGCCGAAGCCCGTGCCGCCGCCCGCACCGGGGCCCGCGCCAGCGGGCCTCTCACCGGACGCGATCGCCATGTTCTCCGCCGCGCGCTTGGCCGGGTTGCCCGACTTCGAGCCCTTCTTCTTGGGCTGTGGCTTGCCACGGCCGCCGCCGCCCATGCCGCCGGGGACCGGGCCCATTCCGGGGATGTTGGGCATGCCGCCCTTGGCAACCGTCTTCATCATCTTGGCGGCCTGCTCGAACCGGGACACGAGCTGGTTGACCTCGGTCACGGTCGAGCCGGCGCCGCGGGCTATGCGCAGCCGGCGGGATCCGTTCAACAGCTTCGGGGTGGTGCGCTCGGCCTTGGTCATCGACTGGATGATGGCCTCCGTGCGCACGATCTCGCGCTCGTCGAAGTTCTCGAGCTGCTGCTTCATGGCGCCGGCGCCCGGGAGCATGCTCATCATCTTCTTGATCGAACCCATGTTGCGCAGCTGCTGCATCTGGCCGAGGAAGTCGTCGAGGGTGAAACTGTCGGTGGAGAACTTCTCCGCCATCTTGCGCGCTTCGTCTTCGTCGAAGGCACCCTGCGCCTGCTCAATCAGGGTAAGGATGTCACCGAGGTCGAGGATGCGGCTGGCCATGCGGTCGGGGTGGAACGGCTCGAAGTCGTCGAGGCTCTCACCGGTCGACGCGAATATGATGGGGCGGCCGGTGATCGAGGCCACCGACAGGGCCGCACCGCCTCGCGCGTCACCGTCGAGTTTGGAGAGCACCACGCCGGTGAAGTCGACGCCGTCCTGGAACGCCTTGGCGGTGGCCACGGCATCCTGCCCGATCATGGCGTCGATCACGAAGAGCACTTCGTCGGGGTCGATGGCCGTGCGGATGTCCGCGGCCTGCTTCATCATCTCCGCGTCGACGCCGAGGCGTCCAGCGGTGTCGACGATGACCACGTCGTGCATCTTCTGTTTGGCGTACTTGACGCCGTCGCGGGCGACCTTGACCGGGTTGCCGACGCCGTTGCCGGGCTCGGGCGCGTAGACGGGCACGCCCGCCTGGGCGCCGACGACCTCGAGCTGGGTGACCGCGTTGGGGCGCTGCAGGTCGGCCGCGACCAGGATCGGGGTGTGGCCGTCTTTGGCGAGCCACTTGGCGAGCTTGCCGGCAAGAGTGGTCTTACCGGCACCCTGGAGGCCGGCGAGCATGATGATGGTCGGCGGCTTCTTGGCGAATTCGAGTCGGCGCTGCTGACCGCCGAGGATCTCGACGAGCTCCTCGTTGACGATCTTAACGACCTGCTGGGCCGGGTTCAGCGCCGTGCTGACCTCGTCGCCGAGGGCACGCTCGCGCACCTTGCCGGTGAAGTCCTTGACCACCTCGAGGGCAACGTCGGCGTCGAGCAGCGCGCGCCGGATCTCGCGAACGGTGCCGTCGACATCCGCCGCGCTGAGCTTGCCCTTGGTGCGGAGATTCTTGAACGTCTCGGCCAGGCGATCTGAGAGGTTTCCAAAAGTAGCCATGATGCGTTTAGTTTAACCGGTCGCGGAGCCTACGGTTGTTCGGGTGCGCAAACCGCATCCGAAGTCAGGAGTCAGGAGTCAGCATGTCCGTTGTCGTCGTCGCCGTACTCACCCCGAAGCCCGGTCGCAGCCAGGAGATTTTGGACGCGTTCGCCGTGGTCTCCCCCACGGTGCACGCCGAGCCCGGCTGCGAACTGTATGCCGCGCACACCGACGGTGACCTGGTGGTCATGGTCGAGCGCTGGGCCAGCGCCGCCGACCTCGCGGTGCACGCGACCGGCGCGGGAATCACCGAGCTTGGTGCGCGCACGGATGACGCACTGGCCGCCGCCACGGACGTCAAGGTGCTGCAGAACGTGCCGTTCGGCGACCCGGCCAAGGGCACCATCCAGTAGGGAGCGCCGACGTCCGACCGGACAGCTGCGCTACTGCTCGACGGCGATCAGCACGGGGTCGCCGTGCACGTCGATCGTGACCACGAGCAGGGCGTCGGTGTCATCGGGGCTGATCGAGTACTCGAGCACCGCGAAGTGCTCCTCGCTGCGGAAATGATGCGGGTGGAAGCCGATCCGCTGCAGCTGGATGGAGCGCAGAAAATCGATCTGCTTGTCGCCCGAATCCCAGATCAGGGCGTCGTCGAGAACCTCGGGATCCATTTCGTCGAGTTCGGTCGTGATGTAGGCACCCGTCACCGAGCCCTCCTTGCTGAGGTCGGCCACGAGCGATTCGCGGGCCTGCGAATCGAGTTCCTCGATGTCGTTGACCATGGCCGCCGCAATGTCGAGCGCTTCGGCCGAGACGGACTCCTCGTCAGGGGAGCTGAGGTCGATCTGCACGTCCTGGTCGCCCAGTTCGGCCGAATCCGACCAGTAGACCTCTGCAGCGTCGTCACTGCCGAGAATTCCGAAGAAATCGTGTTCGATGGTCATGACTGTCCTATCCGACGAGTTTTTGTGCGAAAACGTGCGGCGTGAAACCGGTGAGGTCATTGATGCCCTCGCCCTGGCCCACGAGCTTGATGGGGATGCCGGTCTTCTCCTGCACGGCGAGCACGAAGCCGCCCTTGGCGGATCCGTCCAGTTTGGTGAGAACGAGCCCGGTCACGCCGGCATGCTGGATAAAGGCCTCGGCCTGGGCCAGGCCGTTCTGGC
Source organism: Cryobacterium sp. TMT2-15-1 (assembly GCF_004402345.1). NCBI lineage: Bacteria > Bacillati > Actinomycetota > Actinomycetes > Micrococcales > Microbacteriaceae > Cryobacterium > Cryobacterium sp. TMT2-15-1. Next base: position 49,270 of record NZ_SOGD01000030.1, read on the forward strand.
CGGTCGTCGCGTCGAGCACGAGGAGCACCTCGGCGATCGGGGTCTGCTTCTCGATCACCTTGCGGATCTTGGTGAGCTCGTCCATCAGGCCGCCCTTGGTCTGCAGCCGCCCGGCGGTGTCGATGATCACGATCTCCGTGCCGTCTTGCATGGCCCGCTCGACGGTCTGGAAGGCGACGGATGCCGGGTCCTGGCCGTGGGCCTGCGGCCGCACGATGTCGGCGCCGGCACGTTCGGCCCAGGTGGCCAGCTGTTCCACAGCGGCCGCGCGGAACGTGTCGGCCGCCCCGATCAGCACACTGCGGTTGTAGGTGCGTAGGAACTTCGCGAATTTGCCGATCGTGGTGGTCTTGCCGACACCGTTGACGCCGACGACGAGCACGACGGCGGGCCGGGCGCTGAGATTGAGGGTGGAGTCGAGCTTGGAGAGCCGCTCCTCGAGGCCTTCGCGCAGCATCCGTTGCAGGTCGGCCGGGTCGGTCGTGTTGTACCTGGCGACCTTGGCCCGCAGGTCGGCCACGATCGCCTCGGTGATGCTGGGACCGAAGTCGGCCTGGATGAGCGCGTCTTCGAGGTCTTCCCACGTCTCGGCGTCGATGAGCTTCTTCGCGAACATGCCGCGCAGTGCGCCGGAGAGAGACCAGGGGGTGCGTTCTGCCATGACTACAGCCTATGGCTCGCGCGGTACCTGCGCCGCTGCGCCCCAGGTGTGCTTCGCGCGAAGCGGCGCAGCCGGCGCGTACCGAGCGAAGGACCCCCGAACCGATAATGCGGACCGGGTGCGGCACCGCCCGGATAAGGCTCGTTCGTGCGACTCGTGCCGTCACACGAGCGACTCGACCCGGCAGAATGCTGGGTGGCGGCCCAGACCTCACCCGCTGGTGTCGGCATCGTCCACGGCACCTCCTTCCCGCACGGCCCGGCGGCGGTCGCCGCCCTGATGCGTGCGCTGGCGTCCGCGCGGCCGGAGCCGACCGTTGCCCTCGGCTTCGTCGATGTGCAGCGACCGGACACGCCGGAGACGCTCAGCCCGGTGTGAGGGTGCTGTTCTGAGGGACTTTCGGTCCTGGAACGACCACCCGTAACCGAGCAGGAATGCGCAAGCCCCCCGACAGCCGCCCGGACCCGGTCTAGGGTGTCGGCATGGCAGTCAGCACAGGGCCCGACAGTGTGCGCACCGGGATCAACCGGTGCATCGCGGCGTGCGACGCGCTCGTGACGGTGAGCGAGGACTGCGCGGACGCCTGCCTCCGCATCGAGGGCAACGGCGACATCACCCGCTGCTTCCTCGCCGACCTGGACTGCATCGAGGTGTGCTCGTCGACGAGCCGGCTGCTGTCCTGGCATGCGCGGAAGGACGCTCTGACGACCATCGCGCTGCTGGAAACCTGCCGCGAGGCCGCCTGGGCATCGATCGCGGCCTGCGAGAACATGGCCCGGCTGCATCCGGGCTGGCACACCTGCAGCATGGCCTGCCGCCGGGTCGACGAGGCCTGCGCGCGACTCCTGGCCGCGCTGCGCTAGCACTCTTCACTCGTCAGCGGCGATCAGCGGCGACGTGTCAGGATGCCTGCTCGTCGTCCTTCGCGATGCGCTGCCCGACCACGGCCGAGACCCCATCGAGGCGCATCGAGACGCCGTAAAGGGCATCCGCGATCTCCATTGTGCGTTTCTGGTGGGTGATCACGATGAGCTGGCTGGTGGTGCGCAGGTCCTCGAAGATAGTCAGCAGCCGGCCGAGGTTGGCGTCGTCGAGGGCAGCCTCGACCTCGTCCATAATGTAGAACGGACTCGGGCGGGCCTTGAAGATGGCGATCAGCAGGGCCACGGCGGCGAGCGAGCGCTCCCCGCCTGACAGCAGTGAGAGCCGCTCGATCTTCTTGCCGGCGGGCTTGACCGAAACCTCGATGCCGGTCGTGAGCAGGCTGTCGGGATCGGTGAGACGGATGCTGCCGCTCCCGCCCGGGAACAGCACCGGGAACACCTCGGCGAACGCCGCCTGGGTGTCGTCGAAGGCGCTGCCGAAGATGGCACCCATCTTCTCGTCGATCTCCTCGATGATGGTGAGCAGGTCGCGGCGCGTCTTGGTGAGGTCGGTGAGCTGCTCAGTGAGGAAGCGGTGCCGCTGCTCGAGCGCGGCAAACTCCTCGAGGGCCAGCGGGTTCACTCGGCCGAGCTGGGCGTAGCGGCGTTCGGCGACGGTGAGGCGGCGCTGTTGCTCGTCCCGGTCGAAGCGGACGGGTTCGGCGGTCGGGTCTGCGCTGTTCTGGACGGCGCCCGGGATCGGCTGGTCGGGCCCGTACTCGGCCACGAGCACGTCTTCGGTCAGACCGAGGTCGCTGACGGCGCGCTCGAGCAGCCCGGACAGGTGCAGCTTCTTCTCGTAGATGGCCAGTTCCAGGCCGTGCACGGTCTCGGTGACAGCCTGCAACCGGGCGCGCAGGGTGCTGTCCTCCCGGCGCAGCGCCGCGATTTCCTCGTTCTGGCTGCTGCGCTCCGCCTCGGCGGTGGCCAGGCGCTGCCTGGCCTCGCTGACGGAGGCGTCGACCGAGGCAAGCACCAGCGGGAGCGCCTCGGCCACCCGGCTGGCGGCATCCACCTGACGGCGACGGATGACCGCACGCCGGGCTGCCTCCTCGGCCGCCGCCCGCGCGGCAGTCTGCTGTTTCGCGAGCGCGTCGGCCCGCGCCTGCCCGGCGCGCACGCGTTCACGGGCGGTCTCAACCTGGAGCCGGGCCTCGACCTCGGCTTCGCGCGCGACCTCGAGGGCGGCGACGAGCGCGTCGCGAGGCCCGGTATCCGGCACCGGGCGCGGCCGGGCGCGCTGTTCGTCCCGCGCGGTGTGGGCCGTCTCGCTTTCGGCCTCGCGGGCGGCGACGGTTTCGGCCTGCAGCAGGAGGGCGGCGGAGAGCCGACTCAGTTCGGCGGTGGCCGCCTCGAGCTGCACGGTGGCCCGGTTGGTCTTCTCGGCCTGCACGGTCGTGCGGGACTCGAACGCCCGCACCCGGGCGGCGGCCGCCTGGGCCTGGGTCTTGCGGGCGGACAGCATGACGCGGGCCTCGGCGAGGTCGGCAACGACCCGCTCGAGCCGGGTGCGCACCGCTGCGAGCGAGTCGGCGGCCGCATCGCGGTCGGCGATGAGCTCGAGGCGGCTGCGCCGGGCCCCGGAACCACCGCACAGCACGGTGTCGCTGAGTACGTCTCCGGCCCGGGTGATGACGGTGATCGGGAGGGCTGCGCACGCGGCGGTCTCCACGCCGACGGTCTCCACTTCCTCGGATCGGGATCCGAATCGGTCCACGGCGGCTCGGGCGGCATCGAGGTCGTCGGCGATCGCCGTACGCCGGAGCAGGCCGAGCACCCCGGGTGGAGCGTCGATCACCGATTCGGCCCAGAGCAGCCCGGGCTGCACGGCGAGGTCGGGCAGGGTGCCGGGTGCGAGGGCATCCGTCGTGCCGGTACCGGGCGCGTCGGCGTCGATCGTGCCGGCCACGATCAGCTCGACCCGGCCGAGATCGTCGGCGCGGGCGCGCACGATGGCGTCGACGGCCGCGCTCCGGGTGTCGGCGAGCACGGCGTCGGCGAGGGAGCCGAGGGCGGCGGCGATGGCGGCCTCGTAGCCGGGCCGCACGCGCACGTGTTCGGCCACCAGACCACGGATGCCCGCCGGCGCTGCAGCGAGCAGCGCCGCCGAGCCGTCCTTCTGGTCCAGGGCGAGGCTCAGTGCCCCCGCGCGGGCGGCGAGGGCGTCCCGTTCGCGTTCGCTGAGGTGCAGTTCGTCGCGCAGGCGTTCGACCTCGACCTCTGCCTGGGCGACGGCGGACCGGGCCGCGGCGGCGGCCTCGGCCGGGTGGCTCTCGCCGGCGTCGACGGCGGCCGCGTCGAG